>CAXNGM010000182.1:0-5335 GCA_964201695.1 Bacteroidia bacterium
GAATTTAGCGATGAAATTGATAGCTGGATTCTAGATGAATTGAAAAAAGCAGGTTGCGATACTGCCAAGAGTGTATTGGAACTTCCAATGGATGATTTGGTTAAACGTACTGATCTTGAAGAAGAAACAATAAAAGAGGTGATGCGAATTCTTCGCGCTGAGTTTGAATAAACCAATGCACGATCGAGTATCAAAACAATAATAATACTGTTGAATGTCAGAAGCACAACAAACAAGACGAATCAGTAAAGTAGCATCCGAACTAAATGTTGGGGTTCAGACGGTGATTGATTTTCTTACCGATAAAAGGTTTGAAGACGTAAACCGTAATTCTAAGATTAGTGATGATATGTATGCCATCCTTCTAAAGGAATATGGCGCTGAAAAATCCGTCAAGGAGGAATCGAAAAAAATTATCCAAACTCGCCTTAAGCGCGAGTCCATTGGCATTGAAGAAACTCAAGCTGCTTCTAAATTGGATGATACCGATGATGAACCCGATGAGTTTTTGATTAAAGGCATGGGTGATGGCCCAAAAAATCAAACATCAACACCTGTTGTTGAGCCAGAACCTGTTGTTGAAAAAATAGTACCGCCAGTTATCATTGAAGAAAAGGTTGCTGAAGTAGCACCTGTTATTGAAGAGGTCAAGACAATTGAGCCAGAAACAATAAAAGAATCAGCAGAAGTTAAACAAGATGCATCGGAAGAAATTCCATCTCCTACTTCGAAAGAGAATCAAATAAAAGTAATTGGGAAAATTGATTTAGGAGCCTTCGATAAAAGCAAAGGAAAGAAATCCGTTAAAGAAAAAGAGAAGGAAAAAAAATCGGTTGCACCTGAAGTTAAAGAAACTCCAAAAGCAATTTCGCCAACTCCTGCTCCAGAAGCTAGTCCCAAAGCGGAACCTATCGCATCTGTTCCTACAGTTGAAACACCTGTAACTACTGTAATATCTGATAGCACTGAAAAAACGGACTCTGTTGCAGAGATTAAACCGAGTGATGAACTTTTTAGGGCCGCACGTGAAAAACTAGGTGGTGTTAAAATATTAGGTAAAATTGAACTCGCTCCGGAACCACCTAAAAAACCAATTGCATCATCGTCAGGTGCTGGACTAGGAAACAACGATCGTAAAAAGAAACGGAAACGTATAGATACGCCTCAAGCAGGTGTTGGAACAGGCAAACCTCAAAGTGGTGCACCTGGCGCTGGAAAACCAAATCCGGGTGGAAATAATACTGGTCCCAATAGAGAAATCCGTCCACGTCAAGGAGGGCCTAATCAACAAAGACCTGCACCCAATGCACCAAAAGCCCCTCTTACTGAAGAGGATGTTCAAAAGCAAATTAAAGAAACACTTGCACGTTTAAGTCAAGGAAAACAAAAGTCAAAGTCTGCTAAATACAGAAAGCAAAAGCGCGAGGATTATCGTGCTGCACAAGAAGAAGCTGACGCAGAAGGGACTGAAAAAATAATCAAGGTAACCGAATTCGTTTCTGCAAATGAACTTGCACGAATGATGAACGTTCCTGTAAATGAGATTATTTCTACATGTATGTCGTTGGGATTATTTGTTTCAATTAATCAGCGACTTGATGCAGAAACATTATCTATTGTTGCAGAAGAATTTGACTATAAGGTTGAATTTGTTTCGGTAGAAGTTCAAGAGGCAATCAAAGAAGAGGAAGATACTGATGAAAATTTAGTACCTCGACCTCCAATTGTAACTGTCATGGGACACGTCGATCATGGAAAAACATCCTTGCTCGATTACATTCGTAAGGCAAACGTAATTGCCGGAGAAGCGGGAGGAATTACCCAACATATTGGAGCATATAACGTAACCATGGAAAATGGTAAACGAATTACATTCTTGGACACTCCTGGTCACGAAGCCTTTACGGCCATGCGTGCTCGTGGTGCTCAGGTTACGGATGTGGCAATTATTGTAATAGCTGCCGATGATTATGTGATGCCTCAAACAATTGAAGCAATTAATCATGCGCAAGCAGCTCAAGTTCCAATTGTATTTGCAATTAATAAGATTGATAAACCAGGTGCAAATCCTGAAAAAATTCGTGAGCAATTAGCTCAGATGAATATTCTCGTTGAAGATTGGGGTGGTAAGTACCAAATCCAAGAGATTGCCGCTAAACTTGGTAAAAACATAGATTTATTACTTGAAAAGGTTTTGCTAGAGGCAGAATTGTTAGAGCTTAAAGCAAATCCAGATAAACGCGCAAGCGGTACCATCATCGAGTCTGAGTTAGATAAAGGGCGTGGTTATGTTACCACCATGATTATTTTAGCTGGTACGCTTCGTGTTGGCGATGTGGTTTTAGCTGGACCAAATAGTGGTCGTGTTAAAGCATTGTTCAATGAGCGTGGTGCTCCTATTAAAGAAGCCGGTCCTTCGATGTCTGTTCAAATGCTTGGATTAAGTGGAGCACCATCATCAGGTGATAAATTCAATGTAATGAGTGACGAACGTGAAGCACGTGAAATTGCAAACAAACGTCAGCAGCTTCAACGTGAACAAGGTATTCGTACGCACAAGCATATTACACTAGATGAAATTGGAAGACGTATTGCGATTGGAGACTTTAAAGAACTGAACATTATTGTTAAAGGTGACGTTGATGGTTCTGTTGAAGCACTTTCCGATTCATTATTGAAATTATCTACAGAAAAAATTCAAGTTAATATTATCCACAAATCAGTGGGTCAAGTAACTGAAGGTGATGTACTTCTCGCTTCAGCCTCCAATGCAATCATTATCGGATTCCAAGTTCGACCTTCTGCAAGTGCAAGAAAACTTGCTGAGAATGAAGAAATCGACATGCGATTCTATTCGATTATCTACAAGGCAATCGAAGAAATTAAGGCAGCGATGGATGGAATGCTTGCTCCAGAATTTGAAGAGAAAATTGTTTGTAACGTAGAAGTTCGCGATGTATTCAAGATCACTAAAGTTGGAACAGTAGCTGGATGTTATGTATTGGATGGTAAAATTACACGCCACACTAAAATTCGACTTATTCGTGATGGAATTGTTGTGTATTCAGGAGATCTAGGATCGTTGAAACGATTCAAAGACGACGTGAAAGAAGTTGCTACAGGATATGAATGCGGATTAAACATTCATAATTTCAATGATATTAAAGAAGGGGATATTATTGAAGGATACGAAAACGTTGAAATTAAACGCAAACTTTAATCATTAAGGAATTTTATATTATCCTTAACAATATAGGCGCCCGGATACTGACCAGACAATTGTTTGAGTAGTCTCTGGGCTTCTGCTTTTGTGCGAAAATCGCCACAGCGAACTTTAAAATTAGGTTGCTGATAAATTAAATATGCAGCATTTTCGTACACAGATTGATTGAAATCTGAAAGTGATTTCTGAGCATGTTCTTTTGCATTATTTCCAGATTCAGAGAATATCTGAACACGGTAACCATCAAAACCAGATGCAGTATAATTGACTTTTTTATAGGTTCCAATTAATTGATCTAATCCTACAGGAAGAGATAAAGTATATGCTCCAATATAGCTAGAATCATTAAGATTAGACAGCGAAATATTTGAATCTATAAAAATAGAATCAACTTGAGCTGATAAGGCAAAAGGAAAAAGAAATACTAAGTTGAAATGTAAAACAAGAAGTCTTGATGAATAGAATTGACACAAAAAATGATTCATATTCTAAATATTTAGGGGCGAAAATAAGAAGGTTTTATCAACATTTCACATAAATAATGTTCATTAAAATAAACTCAGTCTAATAACTATATTACCTAAAAATTCATAACTCACTGAGAATTTGAACGAAAGATTTAAAGAATATTAATTTATTGCATAGTGAGTAGTCGAGTGTAATTTAGAATCATTCTAAATTAAAAACAAAGTCAAAATAATTAATGATTTATAGTGATTCCAACTAAATTTGCACCCGTTAAAACTAAAATAGGATTTGTCCTTGTTGGTCTATGCAACTATTCCGTTCACATATATTAAGAATTTTGGCAGTATGTTTTACTGTCGCAATTACATCTACATCAACTTTCGCTCAAGATGGTGCTAAGTTGTTCAAAGGAAATTGTGCTTCCTGCCATAAACCAACCGACCAAAAATTAGTTGGACCAGGCCTTAAGGGAATTCGTGCCCGTTGGACTGATGAAGCAAAACTAATCTCATGGGTTAAGAACTCAACCGAGTTCCTAAAAACAGGAGATGCCTATGCAAATAAACTTTATGAGCAATACGGTAAATCAATAATGCCTGCACAAGCATTATCTGATGCTGAAATTATAGCAGTTATTGATTGGGCTGATAAAGGTGGAGATGCTCCAGTTGCAACAACAGCAGATGCAAAAACAGCAGTAGCTGGATCAGGAGATAGCGAAACCAACAGCGATACTTATTTTTATGTATTACTTGTAGTTGGTTTAATTCTAATTATTCTTATCAGAGTTCTTGGAACGGTTAATAAATCTTTAAAGTCTCTGGTTGACGAAAAACAGGGTATTGTTACTGAAATCAAACCAGTATTAAGTCCATACCAATCATTTCGTCTTTGGGCTTCTCAAAACAAAAAAAAAGTTGCTATTATTGGATTACTCATAGTTACTTGGTCATTAAAACAAGGATGGGACGGATTAATGGGAATAGGTGTTTATCAGGGATACGCTCCAGAACAACCTATTAAGTTTTCTCACGAAATTCATGCTGGACAAAATCAAATTGCATGTGTTTATTGCCACAGCGGCGTAGAAAAATCTAAACATGCAAATATTCCTTCAGCCAATGTGTGTATGAATTGCCATGCTTATATCCAAGAAGGTGCGGTTTCAGGTAAGGAGGAAATAAAGAAAATATACGCAGCATTGGATTATAATCCAGAAACACGCGTTTATGGACCAAACAAAAAGCCAATCGAATGGATTCGTGTTCATAATCTTCCTGATCATGTTTATTTCAATCACAGCCAACACGTTAAAGTAGGTAAAATTGAATGTACAGAATGTCACGGTGCTGTAGATTCAATGGCTGTTGTGAAACAAAATTCACCACTTACAATGGGATGGTGTATTGATTGTCACCGCAAAACAGAAGTTGATTACAAAGACAATAAATATTACGAAGAGCTTCACAAGCAATTCGTTAATGATCCTGCATATAAAAAAGGCGACAAATTTACGATTGGAAAAATCGGAGGTTTGGAATGCTCTAAATGTCATTATTGATTCACAACATCCTGCATAACCCGGACTTTTACGAAGTATGAGCAATTCGAAGAAATACTGGAAAGGAATAGAAGAACTTCAAG
>CAXNGM010000183.1:0-5332 GCA_964201695.1 Bacteroidia bacterium
ATTTTTTCCAAATATCTTGAATTCATTGATGTGTTTGACCGGATTCATTCAAATAATTATTTGTGTGATTATATCTATTCATTTCAAAGCAACAGCTGTTAATAGCTTTTTCATTCAGCAATTGCATTGTCCCATAGTAATCAATCAATTAATCAATATAGATATTTTTTTCTCTTGTGCGCTTATGGATAACCTGGCTAGAGCAGTGTTAAGACTTTTAACTTCCTCAAGAGCACCAAATCAACAATAAATCAGATCTATTTTCGGACAATCTATTAATTTCTAAAAAGAAATATTTAATATTACAGAATATTTAGTAGTGTGCAATAAAATTATGTTGAAGCAAGTGAAAGTATCGGTGTTAATGACTGTTTTCAACACCAATTTATTGTACACAATAAGAGCAATTGACTCTCTTTTGAATCAAGATTTTCAAGATTTTGAGTTGATTATTATTGACGATGGTAGCAAGGAAAATAATCGGGTCTCATTATTGGATTACGTTGAGAAATACGAGGATAAAATAAGTTATATCCGCCATAGTAATCGCGGGCAATCAGAATCAATTAACCGTGGAGTTTTATATAGTTTAGGTGAATACATCACCATTATTGACAGCGACGACGAATACAAACCGAATCATTTGAGCGCTTGCTTGATGGAAATGAACGAGTTGGACTTAATTTGCTCAACCTCAGAAACAATTGTTGATAATGATAGCGATTATTATGTGCCCGATAAAAACGACCATACAAAACTCATACACCTAGATGAAGTCATCTTGTTTGGTACCTTATTCGGACGAAAAAAAGTATTTAATAGCATTAATTTTAAGACTGGTTTTGCTGCTGATTCTGATTTCTTCGAACAAGCAACCAAATTGTTTCGTGTAAAAAAACTAGACTTGCGCACCTATATTTATCATAGAAATATTCCGAACAGTATTTGTGCAACAATCAAAAAAAATAATTTAATCATTACTTAAATATGGCTGTTGAATCGCCTCGATTTAAGCCAAATACAAATTTAGTAATGGGCTGTCTCATTACCGGAGTGTATGATGTAAACCGCAACATGACTCTTACTAACGATTCTTATCAATTAGTTAAAGATTGGGCGGAATCCATAACAGCAGTGAATGTTAAGGGTGTTATATTTCATAATAATTTCTCCGAAGAAACTTGCAAATCCTACCAAAATGATTCGATTTCGTTCATTAAAATCGATTATGAATCCCAATTCAATCCAAATGTATTTCGTTATTTTATTTATAGGGATTTTTTGATGCATCACATCAATCAGATCAACGGAATTTTTATTACCGATGTTACCGATGTTGTTCTCGTTAAAAACCCATTTACAGATCCTCTCTTTATTGAAAATCCATCTTCCCTTTTTTGTGGCGACGAACCCAAATTGCTTCATAACGATTGGATGATTGCACATGCTGAAAATTTAAGGAAAAACATACATGATTATGCAGCATACGAAAGCACTTATGGCAATGAGACCTTGTTAAACTGTGGAATTATTGGAGGTGCCGCTCCCTTGCTTTTGGATTTTTTACAACAACTTTGTACGATTCATCAACATGCAAATCGATATAATAAAACTGCATACACTGGCGATATGGGGGCATTCAATTATTTGGCAAGAACACAATTTAACAATCAGTTAATACATGGAGTGCCAGTAAATACGGTTTTTAAGCTTTATGAAATCGAACGAAACGATTGCTGGTTCAGACATAAATAACTGCTTTTATTTATAGTAAAATTAATTTTCGGCTTTAATAACAAATATTCCAACTTACAATAACAAAGATTTTGAGAGCAATTCAAACTGCTTGGCATATAGCCAATTATTTTATTTTTAACCTATGCGAGGTATAAGGCGCTATTAGCGTTGAGCTTAGATGTTCATGCTTTGATATAGGAATTGACGGACTTGAGTTATTCATAGATTTTCAAACAAATAATAAATACTACATGAAAAACGAATCCTTTCATCAATCGAGAATTGCTGTTAATTATGGCACTTAAACAAGCCGCATAATTATCAAAAAAGAACTTTAGTTATTAGCCAACTATACAAGCTCCTCATTATAAAACAATTAACAACTATTTTTTGATTTTAGGACATTTTCTTAACAAACCCAATCATATCATATAGTCTGTGCATTATTATTTGCCAATTAGATTTAATATAATACTATATTTGTTTTATTTAAAATAATATGACAACTTATTCGGCTCATCAAAAAACCATATTCCGATTTTAAGAAAGTAAGATTGATAACTTTAAAAGCAAAACGGTCTGCGCAAGCCAGAGGGCTGACCACCCAAAAGCATGATAAAGAAACTGAAAATAGTGGAAGCCAGAACCCACTCAAAAAAACGGAGTTAAATTTTATTCATAAATTAAAATAAGTGGCGACTACGCAAAACGAAATGAAAAAATTATCAACAATTTTTGCAGTATTATTTTTCACAGTTTTTATTCTTTCAAGTTGTGGAGGTAGTGATTCTAAAGAACCTGAAGCAACAACCGAAGGGACTACTCCAACAACATCTGAAGAGACCTCAACAACAGGAGAATCTGTAGGTACAATCGATGAATCAGCTGGAACTAAAGAAGAATCAGTAGTTGCAACTGAAGTAGAATCGACTGAATCAAAAAGTGACTGCGATGGATTTATAAGTGACTATGAAGAATTTGTTAATAGTTACATTGTGATAGCTAAAAAAATGAAAGCCAATCCAACTGACATGAGTATAATTTCTGAATATTCTGAAATGACTTCAAAAGCTGCTACTATGCAATCTAAAGCTGGAGATTGTACTGATGCAAAATATGCTGCTAAAATTGCAAAACTGGCAACTAAATTAGCAACAGCTGGCATGTAAACTAAACAAAGCCCTCAGCTGAAAAAATGGTCACATGGCGGGTTTAGGAGCAATTAAAAAATCTATTTCTAATGGAAATTAGTTTTAAATTAAATTTAATGCTGCTATGTCCGCCATATTTTTTAATTGAAAATGGTTTTCTGAAAATTCCTTAGAGAGAAATATGATTAAATTCATCAATAATATTGTTTTAATCATCAAATCAACAACATTACATCAAATAAAAACATCATAATCACGAAGTAACTTGATTTTTAATCGAATGACATTCAATAGATTAATTAGTCAATGGATAGGTAGTATTTAGCTCCTATACGCCTTCAAAACCACACTCGCATTGTGACCTCCAAATCCAAATGTATTACTTAAAACCACGTTTATTTTATGGTCTTTGGCTTTGCCCGAAACAATGTTTAAATGTTCCGGAATTGCCGAATCACGATTTTCTAAATTGATGGTTGGTGGAACACTTTGGCGTTGAATAGCACCCAAACTCACAATGGCTTCAATTGCTCCAGCAGCACCTAATAAATGACCAGTCATCGATTTGGTTGCACTGATAAACAAATCATCGCGTTTTCCAAAAGCCGACCAAACGGCATTCATTTCTCCGGGATCACCCACGGGCGTTGAGGTCGCGTGAACGTTAATGTAATCAATATCAGCAGGTTTTAGTCCGGCTTCTTCCAAAGCGAGCAGCATGCAACGTTTGGCTCCATCGCCGTCGGGAAGTCCAGAGCTTAAATGGTAGGCATCGGCTGTCATGGCGGTTCCTGCAACTTCGCCTAAAATGTTTGCACCTCTTGCTAGAGCATGGCTCAACGATTCCAAAACTAAGGCACCCGCACCTTCGCCCATCACAAAACCATCGCGGTCTTTATCGAACGGACGTGATGCTGTTTTAGGATCTTCATTACGGGTAGAAAGTGCTTTCATGGCACCAAAACCGCCAATAGCAGAGTGGGTGATAGGTGCTTCGCAAGCGCCAGTTAACATCACATCAGCTTTGCCCATGCGAATATAATTGGCTGCATCCATAATGGCTGTATTTCCACTAGCGCAAGCTGACACAGGTGTGTAAACAATTCCACGAAATCCAAAACGAATAGAGATTACTCCCGAAGGCATATTCACCAACATTTTGGGAATGAAATAAGGGTTAAATCGGGGATTTTCGGGGTTACCAGCAAACTCAATCAATTGCTGATCGAAGGTTTCAACACCACCATTTCCCGAGCCAAAAATAACTCCGGTGCGATGCACATCCACGTTGTCTTTCGAAATACCGGCCATCTTTAAAGCTTCTTCGGCAGCAGCAACAGCATACCAAGAAAAGCGATCGTATTTGCGGCTTTCGTTGCGTTCGAAATACACTGCAGGATCGAAATCTTTTACTTCACACGCAAAGCGCGTTTTAAAAGCAGATGCATCGAATCGTGTTATGGGACCCGCTCCCGATTTGCCTTCGAAAATGCCCTGTAAAAAATCATTTGTCGTATTTCCAAGTGGAGTAATGGCTCCTGTTCCAGTAATAACAACGCGTTCCATAATTCAGAATTTTATTGATTGATTAAATCGGAATGTAAAAATGTAAAATTTGGCTGAGCTGCCAAGTCGAGATAGGGATAAGTCACTTTCGAAAGATAGAGGCCTTGCGGATGCGCCGGGATAATCATGGGGGCAGATTCGCGTTTGTGGAAATAACTTTCGAATTCCTCAACGCTCAATTCAGCTCTTCCAATTTCCAAGAATTTCCCAACGAGGATGCGAATCATACTTCCTAAAAAACGGTTGGACGAAATGCGGAAACACAATTTATTCCCTGATTCATTTCGAATCAATTCGGAAGAACTAACATGGCAAATGGTGTGTTCGTATTTTTCAGGAGAACGGCAAAATGCAAAGTAATCGTTATAGTTTACAAGCAAAGCAGCCGCTCGTTGCATCGCATCAATATCGAGATTTTCGTCGCGGTAATACGAACTGAATTTGACCAAAAAAGGATCTTTGTAGAAATGCAAAAAGTAATCGTACGAACGTTGAATGGCATCAAAACGCGCATGCCGATTATTGTCCATTGGGATAATATCAAACACCGCAATATCATCTGGAAGCGTATGATTTAAACGAAATTTCAAATCAAAATCCCAACCCGATTTTACATCGCAATGAAAGAAATATTGGGAGGCATGCACTTGAGCATCAGTTCTTCCGCAACCATTCACCGTTATGGTTTCTTTCAGGATTTTACTTAAGGATGTTTCCAAAACTTCCTGCACACTAACAACTTCAGGTTGTCTTTGCCAGCCTCGGTAATTTATTCCGTGATATCCGATATGAAAGAAGTAACGCACGCTGCAAATGTAGGGCTGATTCTATTCAACTTCGGCATAGAAATTCCGCAGAAATTCTTCCATGAAATGATG
>CAXNGM010000184.1:0-5329 GCA_964201695.1 Bacteroidia bacterium
AGAATTGTTTCAGATGCCGCTTGCCCTGTACTTTGTATTCAAGAAAGTGGGCATCCGGTTGGGTTTAAGAATATTATTGTTCCAATAGATAATTCATTTTATTCGCGAGAGAAATTGGGACTTTCAATAAAATTAGCTCGATTGTATGACGCAACAATTCACATTTGTGGCTTGCGGTCTCACGATCATAACGATGAAGAAATCAACGCCAAATTCCGGATTAAAATGAAACAAGTGGATGATTTTCTTCATGAACAGGATGTGGAATTTACTTCAACTATTTTGTATTGTGAGAATATTGCTACTGCAACCATGGAGTATGCCGCTGAAATTAAAGCCGATTTAATCATCATCATGAATGAACAAGAAGTTAATTCTACAGGTTTTTTCATGGGGCCCTATGCTCAGCAAGTTGTAAATCATTCAAAAATTCCTGTTATCAGCATTCGCCCTTCTTCAAGTAACGTTGAATTTGTTAACCCGTTTTAGTTTTCTTCGCATCTTGCAGGCATGAATTCTAGCTTGCCACTGCGTACGTTGTTTTTACAACATGTTGCTCAAACATCTCCGTTTCCTCCCATGCTTGAAGTGGAAAAGGCATCGGGTGTTTTTATTTTTGATACCCAAGGGAAACGTTATATCGATTTCATTTCTGGAATATCTGTAAGTAATGTTGGGCACTGTAATCCGCATGTTATAAAAGCAATTCAAAAACAAGCGGAGCAATACATGCATGTTATGGTGTATGGCGAATTTGTTCAAAGCCCGCAAGTGAAATTAGCACAAGCAATTGTATCTGTTTTACCTGAATCGCTCAATTCCGTATATTTTGTTAATTCAGGTTCAGAAGCTACTGAAGGTGCTTTGAAATTGGCAAAACGTTTAACCGGAAGAACAGAGTTAATCAGTTTCAAAAATGCCTACCATGGAAGTTCTCACGGAGCACTCAGTGTTATGGGTAGTGAGGTTTTCAAGCAAGCGTATCGTCCTTTGTTGCCCGATGTCCGCATTTTAAATTACAATGATTTTGATTCACTGGATTTCATCTCTTCGAAAGCAGCAGCCGTCATTGTTGAGCCAATTCAGGGAGAAGCGGGAGCTTACGTTCCTGATTCTGCCTGGTTAATTGCACTTCGAAATAAATGTACAGAAATGGGCACAATACTTATTTTCGATGAAATACAAACAGGATTTGGTCGTACGGGTGCATTTTTCGCACGAGAACATTCGGGTGTTGTGCCAGATATCATCTTAATGGCAAAAGGCATGGGCGGTGGACTACCAATCGGCGCTTTCGTTGCATCAAAAGAACACATGCTTGCTTTTACGCATCAACCCATTCTTGGACACATAACAACATTTGGCGGAAATGCGGTTTGTTGCGCAGCATCTTCGGCTGTATTTGAAATTCTATCTGATTTGGAATTTATAAATCAAGCAGCATCGAAAGAAGCTATTATCCGAAATCGGATGGTTCATCCCAACATAAAAGCCATTCATGGAAAAGGGCTTTTACTCGCACTTAATTTAGGTTCGAATGAAATTGCATTGCCAGTAATGACGCGCTGCATGGAGCTTGGACTCATTACCGATTGGTTTCTATTTGCCGACCATTGCTTGCGAATGGCTCCTCCTTTGACCATAACAGAAGAAGAAATTCACCAGGCCTGCGACATTTTTCTTCAAGCCATTCGGGATATTTGTGAAGGTTGAAATTGATTATTCAACCAATCCTCTTCCAGCTTTAGCAATGCGTTTGTCTTTCTTAAAATCGATGACAATTTTATCCAAAATCCCGTTAATAAAGGTCTTGCTCTGCGGACTACTATAATCTTTCGAAAGTTCGATGTACTCGTCAAGCGTAACTTTTACGGGTATTGAAGTGAACTCAGTTAGTTCGCAGATAGCCATTTTCATGAGAATTACATCCATTTTGGCTACACGGTCAATTTCCCAGTTTTGAGTACGCTTGGCAATTTCCTTTTGGAACTCTTCGCTTTTCAAAATCGTTAATCGGAATAAATCACTTGCGAATTTTCGATCCAATTCAGCTTCTTTATGCAAGGGCTGAAGTTTAAACGGTTCGCTCGAATCTTCTTTGATGCCTTTGATCGTTTTTAATATTCCGGCTTGCATCAAATGAATGTCATCGAGCCAATATATACTTCGCTCTTCGAAAAATTCTTCCAAAGCTTCTGAAGGGAAAATATAGGTTTCCATCAAATGCATTATAATCTCTTTGTCTTCAGCAAATCCAGGCGTTTCGGCCTCCAAATATTCTCTGAATTTCAAATCGTCCTTAAAATTGTAATACAATTTCTTAATCATTTCTTCATGCCCATCCCAAGAAATTTTATGCTTGGTCAAGCGCTGGCTCAATTCACTGTGATCGGAAATTGCTGTAATAATGCGATTATTTACAAAATTCAATTTGGGATTCAAATCTTCATTTGTGGGTAGCATTTTTTGAGAGCGATCGAACAGAAAACCTTCCGCGAAATGCTTCATGTCAGGCATTAAAGCCATGTAATAAAGGTAAACTTCATACACCTTGTCGATACTATGAAACAACTCTTTTTCACCAATAACGACCTGGTTATTTTCTGATTGGAAGAACGCATAAAGCGTCTTCATTACCTTTTCACGGATATGCCTTCTGTTGAGCATGTGTTTAATTAAAACGATAGTTTGATGCGACCTATTTCTTCCATCCGTTTTTCGGCGAGACGCTTGGCTGCATTATTAGTTGAGATGTTTTCGGCTTTTGCAATACGGAAAACATTTTGAGCCGAAGCATAAATGTTCTCTGTTGTACGCATGGCTCTATCTCGGTTATATCCTTCAAGTTCGATCGATACATTGATTAATCCTCCCGCATTGATTAGAAAATCGGGTGCGTACAATATGCCTTTCTGCTGACAAAGTAATCCGTGTATCGTTTCATCGGCTAACTGATTGTTAGCAGCTCCAGCGATAATAGAACAACGAAGTCTTTCGAGAGAAGCATCATTGATTGTTGCTCCCAAGGCACATGGTGCATAAATGTCGATATCCAAATCGAACATGCTTGCTGAATCTACAATCTGTACTTTGTATTCGGCTGCAACGGCTTTTAAATTGTCTTCGTTAATATCGTTTACATAGATAATGGCATTTTCTTTTGCCAAATACCCTACTAAATGATGACCAACTTTTCCAATTCCCTGAACGAGAATCTTTTTACCTTCGAGACTATCATTTCCGTATGCTTCTTTGGCCGATGATTTCATGCCTAAGTAAACTCCATAAGCTGTAACGGGAGATGGATCTCCGCCTCCGCCTAAAAATTCTGGAAGTCCTGTAACATGGCGTGTTTCCATGGCAATGTATTCCATGTCTTTGGTGCCCACATTAACATCTTCTGCTGTAATGTAACGCCCCGAAAGTCCATCCACAAATTTACCGAAACGGCGCATCAGGGCTTCCGATTTCTGTGTTTTGGCATCGCCAATAATAACTGCTTTTCCGCCTCCTAGGTTCAAACCTGTGATTGCAGCTTTGTATGACATTCCTCGCGAAAGTCTTAGAACATCAGTTAATGCTTCAGCTTCGTTAGCATATGCCCACATACGAGTTCCGCCTAGTGCCGGTCCAAGTTGGGTATTATGAATGGCAATAATGGCTTTAAGTCCAGTTGATTGATCATAGAAATGGACCACTTGTTCGTGACCGAGTGCCTGCATGCTTTCGATTACTGAGCTCTTTGCATCGGCCTGAACAATCGGGAGTTCCTGTGTATTAGGCATAAGAGTGAATTATGTTAGAAATTTGATTAAGGGATTTTCGGGAGAATTTTGGTACTTTTGTCCATTGGAAAATTTTCTCTTTCCCTTTGCGGACGAACAAAAGTAGCTGAATTTTCAATCTCCGCAAATTAGAAACAACGGGAAGCCATGAAATCATTAAAATTTCTCAATCCATATCTCAGGCGATATAGAACACGTTTGCTTCTGGGCTCATTGTTTGTTACCATTTCCAATATTTTCGCAATTTATCCTGCAGAGGTATTGCGAAAAGGAATTGATCTCGTGCAGGATGGTGTTTCAGTGTATTTTTTATTCGATCAAACCAATCTACAGAAAGATTTAGCAAGCAATTTCTTTCAAATGTTGCTCATTTTTGGTCTTATTGTCATTGCATCGGCTTTAATCAAAGGTCTATTTATGTTTTTTATGCGGCAAACTATAATCGTCATGTCGCGCTTAATTGAGTTCGATTTAAAGAACGACATCTTTGCACATTACCAAAAATTGGATTTGGCATTTTATAAGAAAAACAAAACCGGCGATCTCATGGCGCGCATTAGTGAGGATGTTGGTCAAGTGCGCATGTATGTTGGACCTGCTATTATGTATGCCATTAGTACACTTAGTTTATTTGTGTTGATTATGGTCAGGATGCTATCAATAAATGTGGAGTTAACAATCTATGTGCTTGTTCCACTTCCCATTTTGGCAGTTGCAATTTATCTTTTAAACAGCAAAATCATTCGGAAAAGTGAAGCCGTTCAGAAACAGCTTTCTACCATTTCTTCTTTTGTACAGGAGATGTTTTCGGGCATTCGTGTATTGAAAGCATACAACCGCGAAGATTTTACCCGAACAGCTTTTCACAAAGAAGCGCAGGAATACCGTAAACGCAACATTGAACTTGTAAAATCGAATGCTCTTTTCTTCCCATTAATCATTTTGCTCATCGGATTAAGCACGCTTATTACAATATATGTTGGTGGTCAAAAAGTTTTTAGTGGAGAAATTACTACTGGTATAATTGCCGAATTTATCTTGTATGTGAACATGCTTACTTGGCCTGTGGCTTCTATCGGATGGGTAACTGCAATTGTTCAGCGTGCCGCAGCTTCTCAAACTCGAATCAATGAATTTCTCAACCAAAAACCTGCAATTGAAAATTCCAGCAATCAAAATTCACATATCATCGGGAAGATTGAATTCGATAACGTAAGTTTCACATACCCCGATAGTGGAATTGTTGCTTTGAAAGAGGTGAGTTTTCAAGTAGAATCAGGAAAATCATTAGCAATAGTTGGACGAACCGGTTCAGGTAAATCGACCATTGCAGCACTTATTTGCCGTTTGTATGATATTGATTCTGGTAAAATAAGTATAGATGACGAATCAATTAAAGAGATGAATTTGAACGATTTGCGCAGTGCTATTGGCTATGTTCCGCAAGAAGTATTTCTATTTTCCGAAACCATTAGTAACAACATTGCTTTTGGTTTAAAGAATGCCAAAACGGATAGTTTAACGTTCGATAAAGTGACTCAAGC
>CAXNGM010000185.1:0-5326 GCA_964201695.1 Bacteroidia bacterium
ATTTCCTTTCCAACACTGTCGCGTTCAATTTTCTGTTTGCAGGTTAAACGAACGTAAATGGTATCGTTATGATAAATTGGGCGCACAAAGCGACATTCTTCTAATCCGTAATTGGCTGCAACGGGACCTTTATTGGGCCAAACAAACAATCCAGCAGCCGCCGATAAAATAAAATATCCGTGTGCGGTTCGTTTCTCGAAAATGCTGCCTTTCAAGGAAGTGATATCCGTGTGCGCATAGAAATGATCCCAGCTTACGTTTGCAAAGCTGATGATATCGGTATCGGTAACGGTGCGCTTATGCGTTTTTAGCGACATACCCGGTTGGATATCATCCCAATGGTATTTAAACGGATGCTCGGGAGCTTCCTTGTATTTCGCATTTGGCTGATAAATGCCAGTAATTTCAGTGATTGTGCTTGGACTTCCTTGAATGGCACAGCGCTGCATATAGTGTTTGATACCTCGAATTCCACCCATTTCTTCGCCACCTCCTGCGCGACCTGGACCACCATGAACTAAGAGTGGGAGCGGAGAACCGTGTCCTGTACTTTGCTTGGCATTTTCGCGGTTTAGCACAAGGATTCGTCCGTGGTGTGTTGCCGATTGAATCACATATTCTTTCGCTAATGCATCGTTATTTGTTACAATGGACGAAACAAGCGAACCTTTACCTAAACGAGCAAGGTCAACGGCTTCATCCATATTTTTATAAGGCATTATGGTAGAAACCGGCCCAAATGCCTCTGTCTCGTGAACGCGCATATTTACGAACGGCTTATCCTCACGCAATAGAATGGGCGCTATGAATGCTCCTTTTTCACTGTCGGCGCCGATTAAAGAAAGTTGATGCACATTTCCATAAACGATACTCGCAGTTTGAGCAATTTCAGCAACACGTTCTTTTACTTCACGCACTTGATCTTTACTCACGAGCGCCCCCATACGAACTTCTTTCAATCGTGGATCGCCTATGCTCACTTTATCGAGGGCTTTGCCCAACGCAATTTGAACATCGTCCATCAGTTTTTCGGGAACAATAAGTCGGCGGATGGCTGTACATTTTTGACCTGCTTTTACTGTAATTTCTGATCTGGCTTGACTGATAAACAAATCGAATTCAGGTGTTCCGGGAACAGCATCTTCTCCCAAAACAGAGCAGTTGAGAGAATCCGCTTCCATGTTAAACGGCACCGATTCGCTAATTACTTTTGAATGTGCTTTGAGTTTTTGTCCGGTTGATGCCGATCCAGTAAATGTCACCACATCTTGATCGTTGAGGTGATTGAGCATATCTCCAGCGGAGCCGCAAATGAGTTGCAAAGCACCTTCAGGCAAAATGTTGGATGCGATGATTTCGCGAACGACAGCTTCAGTTAAATAACATGTAGATGTTGCAGGCTTAACGATTGCAGGAACTCCCGCCATCCAATTGACAGCACATTTTTCGAGCATTCCCCAAATTGGGAAATTGAATGCATTGATATGAACAGCAACACCTAATTTAGGAACGAGAATGTGGTGCGCCATGAAACGTCCGCCGCGAGAAAGATCTATGGGATCGCCTTCAACATGGTACGATTGATTTGGGAACAATTTCCGTAAAGAAGCATTGGCGAAAAGATTTCCAAAACCACCTTCAATATCTATCCAGCTATCCACGCGCGTTGCACCGGATCTATAGCTTAATTCATAAAACGGCTCTTTGCGTTTGCTTAGATAAAGTGCAAGTTTTTTAATCATGTTGCCACGCTCCTGAAAGGTCATTCGACGAAGTTTCTCTCCACCTTTTGTTCTTCCATAATGCATGATTTCGCCAAAGTTTAAACCTTCGGCAGATGCGTGACAAATAATTTCTCCTGTAACGGAATCGAACAAAGGCACACCTTCGCCTTGTCCATCAGTCCAATGACCATTTACGTAATTTTGAAGCTTACTCATACTATAAAATTCATTGTAAATTAAACTCTTTCAATGATTGCTGCATAGCCTTGTCCCACGCCAATGCACATGGTAATGAGGGCATATCTTTTTCCTGTAATTTGTAATTCAAGTGCGGCAGAATAGGCGATACGCGCACCAGTCACACCCAATGGATGACCGATTGCGATGCTTCCACCATTCGGATTGATTCTAGGATCATTGTCGCTCAAGCCCCAAGCACGAATGCAGGCCAAACTTTGAGATGCAAATGCCTCGTTCAATTCAATAATATCAATGTCTTCCATACGCAATCCCGCTTTCTCTAATGCAAGATTACTTGCTTCAACAGGACCAATTCCCATTATGCGCGGTTCAACACCCACAACAGCCGAACTTACGATACGGGCTAGTGGTTTTAAACCATATTTCTTGACTGCTTCTTCCGAGGCAATAAGCGTTGCTGCTGCGCCATCATTTAATCCGGAAGCATTTCCTGCTGTGACCGTTCCACCTTCTTTGCGAAAAGCGGGACGGAGTTTGGAAAGGCCCTCCATACTTGTTGAAGGTTTTACAAATTCGTCTTTATCGAAAGCAATTGGATCACCTTTACGTTGAGGAATTAGAACCGGAACGATCTCTTTTGCCAATCGCCCGGATGTTTGGGCTGCAGCCGCTTTATGTTGAGAATTAAGGGCAAATGCGTCCTGGTCTTCGCGCGATATTTTATACATATCTACCAAGTTTTCAGCAGTTTCACCCATGGCATCTATACCATACGTTGATTGCATTTTGGGATTGATAAAACGCCAGCCAAAACTTGAATCGTACATTTTTGCATCGGTTCCGTATGCCGAACTAGGTTTGGAAATGACCATCGGACCACGCGTCATGTTCTCAACACCACCTGCAATAAAGAGATGACCATCGCCCGATTTAATTGCTCTACTTGCATTGATGATGGCTGCAAGACCAGAACTGCAAAGTCGATTTACTGTTTCACCGGGAACAGAATAGGGGAGACCTGCCAACAGCAGCGACATACGCGCTACATTTCGGTTATCATCGCCCGCCTGATTCGCACATCCCAAAATAACATCGTCGTAAGCATCGGCGGGTACTGAAGGATTATTTTCAACCAAAGTTTTAATGACCAATGCGCCAAGATCATCTGCTCTGACGGATGCTAAGCTCCCTTGATAACTTCCAATGGCTGTGCGAATTCCGTCAATAATATAAGCTTCCATGTGTATTTACTTTTCAGTTGAGAATTATAATTTCTATTAGACGTTCCACTCCTTTTCGGTTCTGTAAACGGTTCCTTTAAACAGCGCAACGAGTGTATTGTTATAATGAATTTCGACACGATAAAAGCCGAATCGGTTTTTTAAAGACTCTTCGGTAGCAATTGCAACAATCACATCTCCTTCCCGAAGAGATTCAATGTGATTGATAGAAGTATCAATGCTTAAAGATTGCCGCCCGTGTGAATTGGACGCAAATGCCAAGCAGCTATCTGCAATGGAATAAGTAATTCCGCCATGAGCAATGCCAAAACCATTTAACATGTCCTTGCGAATTTTCATTGATAGTGAACAAGTTCCCAAGGCAACATGATTGATTCGAATGTCGAGCCATTGGCTAAAAGCATCCTGGTCGAACATGGTTTTTACAATCTGATCGGGCTGCATCATGCGGTAAAGAATGATTTTCCTTCGCGCAACATGCGGCGTAAAATGGGACTGCAACGGTAGCGGTCCTCATGGTATTCGTTATATAGCGTATCGAGTTGATTTACACACCAGTCAATGCCTTTTTCATCGGCCCAAGCCAAAAGACCTTTCGGGTAATTTACTCCTTTAGTCATGGCGTAATCGATGTCCTTTGCAGAAGCAATATTTAGGAAAAATGCATCTGCAGCTTCGTTGATAAGCATCACCAAAATTCGGTCGAAAATGACTTGTCCCAATTGTGCATCTTCTTTAGCAATTGGCTGAATAGCATCTTGACTGTAGTCATAATAACCACGTCCCGATTTACGACCTAAAAAACCGGCTTCGGTGAGGCGTTTTTGAGTGAAAGATGGTTTGAAACGAGGATCGAAATAAAATGCACTGAACACCGATTCGGTTACTGCATAATTGACATCGTTTCCAATAAAATCCATCAATTCAAAAGGACCCATTCGAAAACCACCGATACTTTTCATGGCCCAGTCGATGGTGGCAAAATCGGCAGTACCTTCTTCATACAAACGAATGGCTTCGCTGTAAAAAGGACGCGCAACACGGTTAACAATAAAGCCGGGAGTGTCTTTGGCGATGGCAACCACTTTTTTCCAAGAGGCAATTGTATCGACAGTTTTTTGAAGAACTTCTGGAGATGTTTGAACAGCTGGTATTACTTCAACCAGTTGCATAAGAGGCGCAGGATTAAAGAAATGAATACCAATTACACGATTTGAATTTTGGCAAGATGCCGCAATGGAAGCAATAGAAAGCGAGCTGGTATTGGATGCGAGGATGCAGGTGTTGGAAACAATTTTTTCGAGATCCGAAAACAAAGTACGTTTAACTTCGAGGTTTTCGACGATTGCTTCTATAATTAGATCGGAATCGGCAAGGTCGTTTGTTGAGTTTACGTAGCTGATGTTTCCAGCTATTCGAATTGCTTCATCATTTGATATTTTTCCTTTTTCAGTAAGCTTTTGAAGTGTGGTGTCCAGGTTTTTTTTGCTACGAACAAGTGTTTCTGGAAAAGCGTCAAATAACTTCACCAAACATCCTGCAGTTGCAGCAACCTGAGCGATTCCGCTGCCCATTGTACCGGCTCCTATAACAGCAATTCTTATCATGTATGCGCTTTAGTTCTAATTTGAAAATTCAAGCGTTAAACCTACATAATTCTGCTTAAAATCCTTTGAATTCGGGCTTTCTTTTTTCAACAAAAGCAGCAACACCTTCTTTGAAATCCTGACTTTCACTTGCTTGAATCTGTAAATTTCCTTCTGCTTCGAGCTGTGAAGTTAAATCGTTATTCAAACTTTGGTTCAGTAATCGTTTCGTTAAACCTAAGGCCAATGTTGGTAAAGCAGCCAATGTTTCGGCGGTTTTTTGAACTTCCATTTCGAAATGTTCGGAGGGAATTGCCTTGTAAATCATGCCCATTTTTTCGGCATCAAGGGCAGAAACTTTATCACCAAGCATGCAGAGTGCCGATGCTTTTTGGAAACCGATTAATCGAGGAAGGAAAAATGTTCCAGCACTGTCGGGCACCAATCCAATTTTACTGAATGCCTGAATGAAGCTCGCATTTTCGGAAGCCAAAACAACATCGCAAGCTAGTGCAATGTTGGCCCCAGCCCCAGCTGCAACACCATTTACCGCAGCTAAAATTGGTTTTTCAAT
>CAXNGM010000186.1:0-5316 GCA_964201695.1 Bacteroidia bacterium
AATGAATTCATTGGAACAATTCATTCATTTGGAGGGAGTGCCATTTCAAATGCTCAGATAAACTTGGTTTCTCCAACACTTGGAACAGGAATAACTTATACAAATTCAGAGGGTTTGTTTAGTAGTCGGGTTCCGATAAATCAAACCTTAAACCTGAGCATCTATCTTACCTGCAATACTTTGAACGATTGGACATTGGTGCAATCCGAAAACTTTTTTAGTGGAACGGATCCAATAATAGGTGCATACACTGTCACTTTGACTGGAAATTACCCGATTACAGGAACAGTTGTTACGTGCTCGGGGCAACCAATTATTTCGGGATATGTAAAAATGGGACTTCAAATTTACCCTACCATTCAGGGACAATATACAATTTACGCCTGTTTAGGTGATAATTTTATTCAAGGGTTCGAAAACACATTTCCTGATTCTATTATTGCAAGCGATCTTATTACCGTTCAAGTAACTTCTTTGGGTGTAGATGTAAATGATCTATCGTGCTGCAATCAGGTGTTTGGATTTGTTACTGATGTTGAAGGAACTATTTACCCAACAATATTTATTGGAAATCAAGTATGGATGGCTGAGAATCTGCGAACAGCCAAGTATTCCAATGGCGATTCGATACCCAATGAACTGAACGATGTTGCTTGGGAACAAATCAGCTCGGGTGCCTGGTGTAATTATGATAATAGCATTGCAAATGATATCATTTATGGCAAGTATTATAATTGGTATGCAATGACAGATTCACGAAACGTCTGCCCCGCCGGTTGGCATATTCCCTCTAATGATGAATGGATATTGCTAGCAGACAACTTAGGCGGGATTTCAGTTGCAGGTGGTAAAATGAAGACGATTTCAGGATGGAATGGATCAAATACTGGAGCGACCAATGAGAGTAGTTTTTCAGCTCTTCCCGTTGGTTGGCGATCTAATAATGGAAATTTTAATAATTTAGGTTCTGTTGGTTGGTATTGGACTTCTGAATTATTATCACGCATGTTGCAAACCAACAGCATGTATTTAGGTTCATCACCAGAATCCCCTTCATCAGGTCTTACTATTCGATGTGTTAAGGATTAGAATAAGTTTAAAGGATAATAGAACATTCTCTAATCTTCAATCCGAAAGCAATCGGATTATCCTTCATCAGCTCATTTCCCGATAGCTATCGGGATTCATTAGCACATTCCCACATCTTCAAATTTTCAATCCGATAGCTATCGGATCTTCAAATTTTCAAATCAAAATCATCAGCATCAGCACATCCTCCCGATAGCTATCGGGACTCATCAGCACATTCTCTCATTTTCAAATTTTCAAATTTTCAAATCATTCACCTACATATTCCTCCTATACTGCCCTCCTACCTCAAACAAGGAACTCGTAATTTGACCAAGAGATGCATACTTGCTCACTTCCATCAATTGCTCGAAGATATTTTGGTTGAGTACTGCCGATTCTTGGAGCTTACGTAATAGCTCGTCGATGCGACTTGCGTTTCGTGTGTGAAGGTCTTTGAGCATATCAATTTGATACTGCTTTTCTTCTTCCGATGCACGAATGACTTCCTTAGGCAATACCGTTGGAGAGCCTTTGGAACTCAGGAAAGTATTCACGCCAATAATTGGAAATTCGCCAGTATGCTTTTGCATTTCATAAACCATCGACTCTTCTTGAATCTTACTGCGCTGATACATGGTTTCCATAGCACCCAACACGCCTCCACGTTCTGTAATACGATCGAATTCGGTGTAGATCGCTTCTTCCACCAAGTCAGTCAATTCTTCAATGATGAACGAACCCTGAATCGGGTTTTCGTTTTTCGTTAAACCAAGCTCTTTATTAATGATGAGCTGAATGGCCATGGCACGTCGAACAGATTCTTCCGTTGGAGTAGTAATCGCTTCATCGTAAGCATTGGTGTGCAATGAGTTACAGTTGTCGTAGATGGCATACAAGGCTTGAAGCGTCGTACGAATATCATTGAAATCAATTTCCTGAGCGTGTAGCGAACGACCCGAAGTTTGGATGTGGTATTTCAACATCTGACTGCGTTCGTTTCCACCGTATTTCATCTTCATAGCTTTTGCCCAAATGCGACGAGCCACACGGCCAATTACAGCATATTCTGGATCAATTCCGTTGCTGAAGAAGAAACTCAAATTCGGCGCAAAATCATCGATGTGCATCCCGCGGCTGAGGTAATATTCCACGAACGTGAAACCATTCGAAAGCGTGAATGCCAATTGCGTAATAGGATTCGCACCCGCTTCTGCAATGTGGTAACCTGAAATGGAAACGCTGTAGAAATTGCGGATTTTCTCGCTGATGAAATACTGCTGAATATCGCCCATCATACGAAGCGCGAATTCGGTACTGAAAATACAGGTGTTTTGCGCCTGATCTTCTTTCAAAATATCAGCTTGAACGGTTCCACGAACTAAACTCAATGTTTTGGCTTTGATGCCTGCATACACATCGGCAGGAAGCACCTGATCGCCCGTTACACCGAGTAGCAACAAACCAAGTCCATTATTGCCTTCTGGAAGTTCGCCTTGATACATTGGGCGCGTCATTCCTTTAGCTGCAAACAGTGCATCGATTATAGCATTTACCTCATCGAGCAAACCATTTTGACGAATATACACTTCGCATTGCTGATCGATGGCTGCATTCATGAAAAAGCCTAAAAGCATCGGAGCCGGACCGTTTATGGTCATCGAAACCGAAGTACTTGGTGCACATAAATCGAAACCAGAATAGAGTTTTTTCGCATCATCGAGACAACAAATACTCACCCCCGAATTCCCAATTTTACCATAAATATCGGGACGAAGATCTGGGTCATTTCCGTAAAGCGTAACTGAATCGAAAGCCGTCGACAAACGTGCAGCCGGCATACCTTTGCTCACGTAATGGAAACGACGATTGGTACGTTCTGGTCCACCTTCTCCGGCAAACATCCGAGTTGGATCTTCTCCTTCGCGTTTGAACGGATAAATTCCCGCTGCAAATGGAAATTCGCCCGGTACATTTTCGGTAAGCGCCCAACGTAAAATCCCGCCCCAGTTCTTGTATGCTGGAGTTACCACTTTAGGAATGCGGCTTTGGGAAAGACTCACCGAATGCGTGGCAATCTTGAGTTCTTTCTCACGCACTTTAAAGATGAAAAATTCATCCTTGTAGCTTTGACGTTTGGCTTCCCATTGTTCGATGAGTACCCAGTTTTTAGGATCGAGTTCAAGTTTTACTCTGTCGAATTCTGCCTGAAGCACTTTTAAAATATCTGAATTCACGGTGGACTTCATCGTGTCCATCGTTTTATTTATCGCATACAATTTCTCAGCTACTTCCGATTGTTTCTCTGCCCAGTTGTTATAGCTACGATTATTCTCTGTTATCTCACTCAAGTAGCGCGTACGATTGGGAGGAATCACATAAATCTTCTCGCTCATTTCTTGAGTTACCACATAGCCCGATTTCAAATCGGAACCTGTGCGTTCCACAATGGTATCCATGATGCTGCGATACAGGTTATTCATTCCCGGATCGTTGAATTGAGAAGCGATGGTACCAAAAACCGGCATTTCCTCCGGTGGCGTTTCCCACAAATTATGGTTGCGCTGGTATTGCTTTTTTACATCACGCAAAGCATCCAAAGCCCCACGTTTATCGAATTTATTGAGGGCGATGAGGTCTGCAAAATCGAGCATATCAATCTTCTCAAGTTGCGTGGCAGCACCATATTCTGGCGTCATCACGTACAAACTCACATCGCTATGATCCAAGATTTCGGTATCACTTTGACCGATTCCAGATGTTTCAAGTATTATTAAATCATAGTTTGCCGCTTTTAGAACCGCAACAGCTTCTTTCACGTGTTTACTCAATGCCAAATTACTTTGACGAGTAGCCAAAGAGCGCATGTATACACGTGGGTTGCGGATGGCATTCATACGAATACGATCGCCTAGCAATGCACCGCCTGTTTTACGTTTAGATGGATCGACTGAAATAACACCGATGTGTTTTTCCGGGAAATCAATGAGGAAACGACGCACTAATTCATCTACTAAAGAACTCTTCCCTGAACCACCCGTTCCTGTAATTCCCAGTACAGGCGATTTACTTTCAGTTGCTAATGCATGAATACGATCGAATGAATCTCCGACTGCTTCTGGATGATTTTCGGCCATGCTGATTAATCGCGCAATGGACTTCCAATCTTTTTCTGCCAAATGGTTCACTTCCCCATTGAGTTGAGTTACGGTATCAAAATCGCAGCGCGACATCAAATCGTTAATCATGCCTTGTAATCCCATGCTGCGTCCATCATCAGGATGATAGAGGCGTGAAATTCCGTAATGCTGTAATTCCTCAATTTCGGAAGGCAAAATGGTTCCGCCACCACCACCTAAAATGCGAATATGACCTGCTCCTTTTTCATTCAGTAAATCATGCATGTACTTAAAATACTCCACGTGACCACCTTGATAGGACGTCATTGCAATGGCTTGTGCATCTTCTTGAATGGCGCAATTCACCACTTCTTCCACAGAACGGTCGTGACCGAGGTGAATGACTTCAGCACCTGAACTTTGGATGATACGGCGCATGATATTAATGGCGGCATCGTGCCCATCGAAAAGAGAAGCAGCGGTAACGATTCGAATTTTATTTTTAGGCTGGTAAACAGTCGTCTCCATGCGATCTATATGATTTTGGAATGGCAAATATAAGCAGTTTCATACTTTGTTTCTGCTTGATTTCAAATGAGCAATTTTGGAATATGCCGTGTCAGGATTGAAAGTAATAAATCATGAATACACCAAACAAATCCTTTGACAAGCAAAACAAACAAATCAATTCAATGAAATAGTTTAATGGAACAATTCATAGTTGCTGCCTAATACAAAATCAGCGTTCAAATTGCGATGCAAATAAAATGGACTATTAAGAATTACTTTCAAATATTAATGCTACACTAGCAAGCTAGACCAACTAATATATATTGCATTTGCATTTAAAATATTTGTATTCTTGTATTTGAATAAATATTTATACATACATTGCTTGACGACAACATATTAAAATCAATTTTAATATCCCTCTCTCATTAATAAAAACACAACATTCTTGATTTTAAGATAATAAAATAAAAAGAAAATCTATGAAAAAATTGTTACCCGTAATTTTTCTGATTTTAGCTTTTGGGAACTCTCAAACACAAGCTCAAACCACTTCAATTGCTCAATTTTGGAGCATGCAATTATTAAAATCAATACGGAAAGATTTTGCACGACCACC
>CAXNGM010000187.1:0-5248 GCA_964201695.1 Bacteroidia bacterium
ATGGAATATGCCGATGAGCAATTAAGTGTTATACCCGACTTCATCTCTAACTGCGGAATGGCGCGTGTTTTTGCTCACCTCATGCAAATAGATGCGAAAATATCAGATTCCGCTATTTTCCAAGATTCCTCGAATATCATTTTAGAAGCCATGAAAAAAGCAGCTAGTCAAAGTCCGGATAGGTTAAACTTCTCTCGTGAAGCTTATCGAATAGCCTTAAAGAAATTGGTTTGATTTTCAAAATAGTACAAAGAGCTTGAGTACAGACAAATAAATTCTTGTTAATAAAGGCGTTCAAAACGCATAAAACGGCTTCGCTCAGGCGGTTTTTTTATTGGCGTTATTTGGTATACGCTTTTAACATAATATGCGTTAACCAATAAATAAATGTTTTCTATGATGGGGATTTTCCTTCAAGCAGTAGTTGGTGCCGATTCACTTGCATCAGCAGCTGCGACTGCAGCAACCGATACAGCACAAAAAACCGATACACTCAGTCTTTTCGACATGGTTCAAAAAGGCGGTTGGCTTATGATTCCAATTGGTCTGCTCTCTTTAATAACAATCTACATTTTTATTGAACGTTTTATTGTTTTAAGAAGAGCCGGACAAAATCCCGATAATTTATTAAACAATGTGCGTGATCAAATTCACCAAGGCAATATTCAAGGTGCAATAGTTTTGTGTAAAAGCAATAACACGCCCGATGCACGCATGCTCGAAAAAGGCATTTCCCGAATCGGTTTGACAGTCGATGAAATTGAGAAATCGATGGAGGGCGTAGGAAAGAAAGAACTCGGACGCATCGAAAAGAACATTGGTATTCTTTCCATCATTGCAGGTATTGCTCCTATGTTTGGTTTCGTTGGAACCATTCTCGGTGTAATTAAAATTTTCTACAACATCTCACTTGCTGACAATATCAGTATTGGATTAATTTCTGGAGGACTTTATGAGAAAATGGTTACATCAGCAGCCGGTTTAATTGTCGGGATTTTATCATTTGTACTTTATCATTACCTCAATTTTACGGTTGACAGAATTGCCAGACGTATGGAAAGCACATCGCTCGATTTTATTGACATGTTACACGAACCTACACGCTAATTAGATGAATCTGCGCGGATCTCGTATACGGCCACACGCCGAAATAAGCACTCACTCGATGAATGACATCATGTTTTTCTTGATGCTGTTCTTCCTCATTGTGTCAACCATGGTAAGTCCGAGTGTAGTAAAATTGACTTTGCCCAGCGCAAAGAATGCACAAACACTCACCAAGAAGGTTATCAAATTGGAAATTTCTGCTGAGCAACGTTATGTTTTGCAGGGAAAAGATGTTGCCTTTGAATCGTTGGAATCAGAACTAAAAATGGCTGTGGATGGAATTTCGGAAGCCACCATTGTGCTTAGTTTGGATAAAGAACTCACCATTCAACAATTGGTTGATGTACTTGAAATTGGAAACCGCCTTAAAATCAAGATGATTCTTGCAACTAAAGCACCAAACGGATAGTTATGGAAATGAGTCAGAAATCGGATAAATATTATGCAACTGCATTCACTATTGGCTTTCACGCCTTGCTGTTGCTGTTATTTATATTGTACAAAATCATCACTCCCCTCCCACCCTTTCCTGAAGATGGCGGAGGTGGCTTGGGTGTAGAATTGAATTTCGGAAATTCCGAAGATGGAATGGGAATGACTAATCCTGAATTATTAGCAAGTGAGGGAAAACCAAGCCAATCATCACCATCGGAACAAGCTGCAATATTGCAGTCGGACGATGATGAGAATTACATTCCCGACATCGAAAAACCGAAAACAAAACCCAAGAAAGAATACAGAGAGTTAAAACGCAAAACCGACGGACCTGTAATTACCAAAACAGAAGAACCCAAAGTAGAACGAAGAGCTTTGTATCCTGGCAAATCGAACAAAGGTGGAAGCGAAGGAAATACAGGAAAAGCAGGTAATCAAGGACAGGAAGATGGGGATCCGTTTGCGGGAATTTACAAAGGTAAAAATGGCAAAGGTGGCGATGGTGGCGATGGAAAAGGCTCTGGCGGTGGTCAAGGTGGAGGCGACGGAGATGGAAAAGGAACCGGAAAAGGTTCTGGGATTAATTACGATTTAGCCGGACGTAAACCAACCACATTGTCTAAACCAGCATACAACTCACCCAAATCGGGACGTGTTGTTGTAGAGATAAAAGTGGATGCGCAAGGAAAAGTATTTAGTGCAAAAGCAGGTGCACGTGGAACAACTGTCCAGGATGCCTCTTTATTTAGAGAAGCGGAAGCAGCGGCCAAGCGTTCTAAATTCAATCCCAATCCCGATGGAGCCGAACAACAAATTGGAACCATCACCTACCTATTTATCCGAAATTAAATGACGTATAAGGAGACGCTGGATTTTTTATTCAGCCAACTTCCTGCATTTACTCGTATTGGGAAAGCTGCATACAAAGCCAACCTCGATAATACAATTGCATTAAGTGAATCGCTCGGAAACCCTCATAAAGATTTCAAAAGTGTTCATATCGCAGGCACTAACGGAAAAGGATCATCCTCGCATTTTATCGCTTCCATCTTTCAAGAAGCTGGATATAAAACTGGATTATTTACATCGCCCCATTTAAAAGATTTCCGTGAACGAATTCGTGTAAACGGAAAGCCCATTTCCAAACAACGAGTTGTTCGTTTTGTAGAAGAAAACAAAGAGCTCTTCGGAACATTAAAGCCCTCCTTTTTTGAGATGAATGTAGCATTAGCATTTAGCTATTTTGCTCAACAGAAAGTGGATATTGCCATTATAGAAACCGGATTGGGAGGAAGACTGGATTCTACCAATATTATTACTCCTGAGCTCTGTCTAATAACCAATATCAGTTTCGATCACCGCGATTTATTGGGAGATACCCTAGCGAAAATCGCATTTGAGAAAGCAGGAATTATTAAAAATAATGTTCCCGTTATTATCGGAGAACATGCTTCGGAAACCGATTCCGTTTTTATTGAGAAAGCAGGTCAATTATCCTCCAATATTTGCTTTGCCGAAGACGAGGTAGAATGGAAGAATTTTTCTCAGCAAACAATCGATTCTCGCATGCATTTGCAAATCAATGGATCGATGCATAATAAAAATATCCATTTGCATAGTCCTCTTTCGGGTCATTACCAATTAAAGAATCTGAAAGGTGTTTTAGCAAGTGTTGAGAAACTGAGATCTTTGGGTTGGAACATTACGGATGAAAATATCATTCTGGGGATTGCAAACGTAATCAAGAACACAGGCTTAAAGGGACGTTGGGATATTTTACAAACACAGCCGCTCGTTGTTGCAGATACCGGTCATAATGAGGCGGGAATCAAAGAGCTTCTTGAGCAAATCAGATTGATGAAATTTGAGAAACTTCATGTTGTTTGGGGTATGTTGAATGACAAAGAAATAAGCAGCATTTTAAGCATGATGCCCAAGGATGCATGCTATTATTTTTGTCAAGCGAAAATTCCAAGAGCCTTAGATGCCCAATTATTAGCATCGCAAGCTGGTGAATTTGGCTTGCATGGAAAAATTTATTCAAGTGTAAGAGCTGCATTAAATGCTGCCAAACGAACTGCAAAGCAGCACGATATGATTTTGGTTGGTGGCAGTACATTTGTTGTTGCAGAAATAATTTAAAAAAAAACGAAAATAAATTTGCAGGAAAACAAGAAGGCGGTATATTTGCAGCCCTTAAACAAAGGGAGTTTAGCTCAGCTGGTTCAGAGCATCTGCCTTACAAGCAGAGGGTCACTGGTTCGAACCCAGTAACTCCCACTAAAAGCCTCACATTCGTGAGGCTTTTTTTTTCGAAAAAACTGGTTTCAGAACATCCCGACGATAAGTCGGGAGAGTCATGGTTTGAATCCTTAACTCCATGAAGACCTCTTGTTTGTGAGGCTTTTTTATTATCGAAAAACTGGTTTCAGAGCATCCCGACTAGAAGTCGGGAGGGTCATGGTTTGAATCCTTGCCTCTCCCCCATTTTGTTTTGCCGCAATTTCCATTTGGTGCAGAATGGCAGTGGCTAATTCCGGTTTTTTTGTGGAAAGTGAATCAATCAGGGAATCGAGAACCTGAAATTGCTTTGGAAAAGAACAACTAAAATATTTTCCGGCATTTTTAATTCCTTCATTTTGCTGAGTTGCACCCAAATTTGTTACAAACCCGAGACAAAAAATAAGCAGAATATAGCTGTATTGAAACAGGATTTTATAGAATTTCAAATGAATAAATATGGTGTGATTTATTTGAAAGGCTAAATGTAGAACAATTTAGCCTTATTTAAAACAGGTTTAGAACAAGACTGTATTTATGTTGGTAATCTTTGGATGGCCTGAAAAACAGAAAATGGATGCTTTTATACAAGATGCAGTCCAGCCGATTTCTGAGCAAACCTGTTTTTCTTTGTTTTTTCCACTGTTTGGTATTTTTTGAAGGCTACTAATCAGCTTACCTGAAGTGCTTTGTAAAAAAAAACAAATTTTTGTTCATGGCATACCACCCATTATTTCTCAAGCAACAGCCTGACCGTTTTGGCTTTTTGGCTTTCAAATATGGTGAGGATGTAAATCCCACAAGGAAATTGATTGCTTAAATCTCTGCAATCTCTTTTCGTTCAAAAGATTTTCTAGCAATCTGGTTGCGTAATTCTCGTTTACCCCAAACTTCCTCTGCCGCTTTTTGGGCATAATACATTCTTGCTTCAAATGTTTTGAGTGGAATAAGAATCAAAAAATGACTCCAACTCAATTGTCGTGACAGTGGAACGACAATTGAAAAATCTTCAAATTGTTCGCTAAACTGGAGCATTCTGCGAAGGTTTTTTTCTTCAAAACTTCGTCCATACCTGGTCATCAATTGTTCCGACAGTGTCGGCAAAATCTGTTTGCCATAATCTGCTCGTTTGTTTAAAAGTATTTCATCATTAATTCGCTTGCCAATTTGCCAAAACAACTGTGTAAGTGAACTATTCGCCTGTTTGGCAAGAACAAACAATGTTGTAGTTGGTCATTTAATTGCACCTGACAAAGAACAAGTTTTACAGTTAATGTATCAATTCATTGACAACCTTAATTTCAAAATAGACAACTCAAAGGAATTATCAACTCATTTAAATTGCTTAACATTTGCTCATTATGAATTTGTCAGAATTCATCCTTTTAATAATGGCAATGGGAGAACTGGCCGAATTTTGATGAAT
>CAXNGM010000188.1:0-5233 GCA_964201695.1 Bacteroidia bacterium
TACTGTTGAGAGTTGATGGAAAATTATACAGGATTCCAATTGATTTAGCCTCATCTAAACTTGCCAATGCTAATGATATTGAAAGGAATTTATTCAAAGTTTCTCCCTCTGGATATGGAGTTCATTGGGCATTAATTGATGAAGATTTATCAATCGATTTTTTATTGAAGCAGGCAATATAAATAACGGTTTATAGAAATCTGTTCCTTATTTCTAGGATTCAATGATGTATTAAACAGATAGAAGCTTAAAAATTACTACACACATTTTTTGGAACTTGAAGAATAACAAGTACCTCAAAAATTGTTTGTAATATGCTTCTAAAACAAACTTGTAATTCCGAAATGCACTTTTGCTGAACGAAATTCAATTGGATTGTCAAATTGCTTTCCAAGTGCGTAAGAGATGGAGAATATTCCGGCCTTGGTTTCAAAACTCATCCCTGCTCCGAAGCCAAAAGGACGATCTACAATGTTGCGGTTTACTGCTTTGTTTTCGTAATAAGCACCATTGAAAAATGCGAACAAGAAAGAATTCTCTTCAAGTAAGTAGCGGTATTCCACATTCACAATTGAAAATGTGGAAGCGAAGATCGACTCTTCGTTAAAACCCCGTAACGTGTTATTTCCTCCAATTCGGAAGAGTTCATTTTCGAATACATTGGCTCCATTGATTGTGCTCGCAAGAATTCCAAAATTCATGGTCGAACGATTTCGAATAGGGAAAAAGAAATCGGCATCTATGTGACCATTGTATTGAATTGAACGCAAAGTAAGTTTGTCGTATAGTGCTTCATTCAATGCAGGATTTTTCTCGATGTTACGTGTTCCAGTTCCAAACCTTGCTAAAAGCCGAATTCCTTTTCGGGGATTTAGTCGGTAGTCGAGTCGTGTAAAACTCAGTTCCAACCCATACAAGCTTGAACGTATATCGGCATAATCGGGTAGTTCAATTATATTAACCAATGCCTTCGTCGATAAAAGCGAGGAGGTTTTATTTTCATAAAACACTTTCAGGTAATCGGTTCCACGCATAAGATATTGGACACCCAAATTTTGCTGTAAATTGAGAAAGCTAGTATCGCGTTTATATAATCCAAATGCTGCTTCAACCCCAATCCGCGTATCGAACAAAAATGGCCAACCAAGCTTGATATTTAAACTTTGAGTTGCTTGTTGCAAGCGGCGCCATTCAGCATCGATTAGCTCTCCCCTACCCAAACTATTCTTCAGTTTTAAATTGGCTTCACCTGTTAAAAGTAATTTCCCAGTTCCATCGGTATTCGGAAGAAATCCAACTATGCCATTGAAACTGCTTGCCTTTTTATCGTTGAGATACAGTCTGATTAATGTAGAATTCTCCAAAAGAAAAACATCTGCAGGGCGTGTTTCTGTGAGAAAAGGTAATTCCTTCATACGAGTAGAAATTTGTCGAATTACCGATTCATTGTAAATATCGCCTGGCCGAATTCCAATGTAATTGTAAAGATATCGTGGAGTTATTCGGGCAGTTCCTCGCACATTCACACTATCGATATGAAATAAATCACCGGGATTGATGCGTAAACCTGCTTCAATGATTGGACTGCTGGTGTTTAAACTATCCAGTTTTAAACTGGCAAAAGGATATCCGTTGTTTTCGTAATGCGCAATTATTTTTCGCATCATTCGCTTGGTTTGCGAAAATCGAAAAGACCGATTTTGATACATCCGTTCACGAAAACCACTACTGCTCAATGCTTGTTCGTCTATATTGATTGAATACAACTTCGACCAAGTATATGCTTCTCCTAAATGCACGAAGACGAATAGTGTATCGTTTTGTTTAAATTGACTATCAACACTTGCCGTTAAATATCCTTCTTCTTGCAATGAATTCAGAAAGTCGGAAAGCGATTTTGCTCTTCCTGTTTCCGAGGTATAGGTCGATTTAGGTTGGGACTTGGGAATTTTCTTCCCTGAATTCTCTGCTATTTTTAAATAGAATTGCTGTGCATGCAAGTGCATTGTCAATAAACAGAAAAATAGAATTCGAAAAACCATATTAAGGTAAACTCCAGTCGATGGGTGTTAGACCTTGATCGAGCAGAATCTTGTTGGTGTAACTAAAATGCCGGCAGCCGAAAAAGCCATTGTAAGCTGAAAGTGGTGACGGATGTGCTGCTTTTAAGACAAAATGTTTAGATGTGTCGATGAGCTTCTCTTTGAGCTGAGCGGGTCTTCCCCAAAGCAGAAATACCAAACCTTTGCATTTTTCAGAAAGCAAACGAATTGTCTGATCGGTGAATGTTTCCCAGCCCTTTCCTTGATGGGAAGCCGGCGATGATGCCCGAACGGTAAGTGTTGTATTGAGCAACAAAACTCCTTGATTTGCCCATCGTGTTAAATCGCCTTCACGCCCCACTTCAACAGCAAGATCCGATTTAATTTCTTTGAAGATATTCACCAAAGAAGGAGGCGATTTTACTCCTGGTGATACGGAAAAACAAAGTCCGTTTGCTTGCCCTGGTCCGTGATATGGATCTTGTCCTACGATAACAACTTTTACGTTATTGAATGGTGTATAATTGAATGCCGAAAAAATCTGGCTACCTGGAGGATAGATGGTTTGTTCGGCTTGTTCTTTCACCAAGAATTCCTTGAGTGCTGCGAAATAAGGTTGTTGAAACTCATCGCCTAAGGCAATTTTCCAACTCTCTTCAATACGTGGTTCAACACGAGTGCTTGACATATTCTGGAATTTATACAAACATACGGATTCGCAAAGTGAATATGAACCAACAATTCAAGAGAAGCTCTTTCATTTTTAAAAAATTAGAAAACAAAATTTATTTTTTTTGCGTATCGAAATTATTCAAAACGATTCCTGAGTTAGGAACGTATATTTTCTTACTTTTGCGACGAATAATTTCAAAATGAACCGACCCTTAACATTCATCTTAGTTGCTTTATTCATTGGAGCATCTTTAGTTTCTTGCAGAACTAAGAAAGTAGACTGCCCTGCATACGGTAAGCAAGTCGAACGTTCTACTTCCAAAACAGCTTAATGATTGAATGGCTTTCCTTGGAAAAGGAGCAGCAGTTGGATGAAATCGTACAATTATCAAACGATGTTCATGTTCATGCCGTAGCTATTTTCAAACATAGTACACGATGTTCCATCAGTTCAATGGCAAAAAATCGTCTCGAACGAAGTTGGAATCCAGGCAATAAAAACATACCCGTTTATCTTCTCGACCTTATATCATTCCGACAACTTAGTAATGAGATTGCCATCAAGTTTGATTTGATTCATGAATCTCCTCAGCTTTTGCTTATTCAGAAAGGCGAGTTGAAACTTCATGCATCACATTCTGCTATATCAGCAGCAATAATCGAAGATCTTTAATTTAGAACTCGAACGAAATCGCTTGAATAATATCAGGATGGAGACTTAATCCAACCGGACAAGTTAACGCAGCACGTTCGAGAATTTTCTTTTGATGATCGTTTAATGTTTGATCAAATCCCCAAAAACGAATTTCAATTTTTTCTATTTTCCGAGGAGAGGCGGACATGTATTTTGTTACCTCTGCTTCGATTCCTTCAAAAGGAATTTCATGTGTATTAGATGCAATCCCCATTAATGTGAGCATGCAAGCCGACATAGCCGCACACACCGAATCGGTTGGAGAAAATGCTTCCCCTTTCCCTTGGTTATCTATAGGAGCATCTGTAATGAGAATTGAACCGGAAGCAAGATGCGTTTGTTCAGTTCGTAAATTTCCAAGATATCGTGAATGAATAGTTGGCATAGTTAACGTTGGATTGAATCTATTGTATCTTTGTCAAGATGGCTCAAACATACCAAATTCCAACTTGCTATAGAACATTTCGATTGAAAATGTTAATGGCCTTGTTGTTTGTATGTTTCATAAGCACCCAAAATTTATCTGCACAGATTGTTGCAAGCGTTGACGAGACGGGAATTCTTTATTCCAAAGTCAGTCATTCGGGATTTATGCTTCATAGCAGCGGTTTAGGCATCAATTATAGAAAAGGAAAGCATCTTACGGGATACAGTTATTTATTGAAAGATTTTGCATTACTCACCATGCGACATCCCAAAGAAGTAAAAACAATTAATCCTTACAGCGACAATAACGGAGGATTTATTTATGGGAAACTCAATTCGGTTATAATCGCTAGAACAGGAATCGGCAAGCAGAAAACCATCAATGAGCGAGGCGATCGTGGTGGTGTAGAATTCTCTTATGGGTTTTATGGAGGAGCATCTTGGGGAATTGCAAAACCAGTTTATTTAACCATTTACAATTTCGATGATTTTAAAGGTGTGACTGAAAGTGTTGAGCTCTATAATCCGGACATTCATTTTCCCGACAACATTTCGGGCCGAGCATCGTTCTTTAAAGGCATGAGTAAATCGCGCATTTATCCGGGTTTGTATGGAAGCATTCTTTTAAACTTTGAATTTGGAAGAGAACAAGAACGACTAAGAATGATTGAAACCGGAATCAGCGTAGATGCTTTTGCGAAGCCCATTCCGATGATGGCATTTAACAAAAACAGCAATTTTTTTCTTACCTTTTTTATCCGAATATTAGTCGGAAAGCAATGGAATCAATCATGAGCGAAAGTAAACATTCAGATCCCGAAACATTATTGACACGCAAAAAGAAACCCGATTGGTTGCGTGTAAAATTACCTACAGGTCCCGAATATGCTCAGGTTCGTAAATTGGTTGATGAGCATAAGTTACACACCATTTGTGAAAGCGGAAATTGTCCAAACATGGGCGAATGCTGGGGAGCTGGAACTGCTACATTCATGATTTTAGGAAATGTGTGCACGCGATCTTGCGGATTTTGCGCTGTAGCAACGGGAATGCCTAGCGCCGTAGATTGGCAAGAACCAGCGCGTGTTGCCAACTCTGTGAAACTCATGAGTGTGAAACATGCCGTAATTACCTCGGTAGATCGCGACGATTTAAAAGATGGTGGTTCCATTATTTGGGTAGAAACTATTCAGGCCATTCGCGATGCAAGTCCAGACACCACACTCGAAACACTCATTCCCGACTTTATGGGGAAATGGGAAAACCTTCAACGCATCATCGATATTCGCCCAGAAATTGTTTCACATAATCTAGAAACTGTCCGCCGACTTACACGCCAAGTGCGTATCCAGGCTCAATTCGATCGTAGCTTGGAAGTACTGCGCCGTTTGAAAGAAGG
>CAXNGM010000189.1:0-5210 GCA_964201695.1 Bacteroidia bacterium
CCCTTTTTGTGGGTGACGTTGGCCGTCCAGATTTGCGCGAAAATGTGGGTAACATGACCGCAAAGCGAGAAGAGCTTGCCCGTGCGATGTATCATTCTGTTCAAGATAAATTAAAGAAACTTCATGACGATGTGCTTGTTTATCCTGCACATGGAGCGGGTTCTTTATGTGGTAAAAACCTAAGCAGCGATTTATCGAGCAGCATTGGACGCGAGCAAAAAACAAATTATGCTTTCCAAATTAATGACGAACAGGAATTTGTAAATGCGCTTTTGCAAGACCAGCCTTTTATTCCCAAGTATTTTGGATACGATGTAGCCATCAATAAAAAAGGAGCTTCATCATTCGAAACGAGTGTCAATGCAGTTCCTCGTATTGCTGAAAATTCGGAGCTTGATAAGGGTATTTTGGTAATTGATGCTCGTCCCCAAACCGATTTTAGAAAAGGACATATTCAAGGTTCTATCAATATCATGGATGGGGGAAAATTCGAAACGTGGTTGGGTTCGATTGTTGGACCGGATGAGTTCTTTTATTTGATTGCAGAAAGTGCAGAAAAACTTGAAATACTTATCCGAAAAGCAGCAAAAATTGGATATGAAAGTCGCATCAAAGGAGCGTTAACAACTCCATCTTCATTAAATGAAACAATGCATGAAGTAAGTGTTGATGAAGTTCGTCAGACACCATCCAATTTCACTATAATAGATATTCGAAATCCTGGAGAAACGGCGTCTAAACATATTTTTTCTGGCGCACTCGAGATTCCTCTTCCCGAATTACGAGAACGCATTGCTGAAATACCAACAAATAAACCCATTTTAGTTCATTGCGCAGGTGGATATCGCTCTGCTGCTGGCGCTAGCATTATTCAACCATTTGTGGATGTTCCAGTTTTAGACTTAGGTGAAGCTGTTCTTAATTTTTAAAATCACATGAAAAAGTTTCTAGTTTTTATTGCGATTCTCATTGCAATTCCTGTTGTTGCTCAGAAAAAAGGTCGTCTCGAGAAACTCGATGCGAAAGCATTTCAAGTTAAAACGGTTCATTTAAAAGGCACTATTCTCGATGTTCGAAATGCAGATGAATATAAAGCAGAACATATTAAAGGTGCTAAAAACATCGATTGGGATTCAAAAACGTTCAAAGAGATTGCCAAAAAACTTCCGCATTACGAACCCGTTTTTATTTATTGTCAAGGTGGCTACCGAAGCAACTTAGCAGCAGAATGGTTGTTGGAAGAAGGATTTTCGACAGCTATTGTGTTGGATAATGGAATCGATTCATGGAAGGACGCTGGTCTGCCAGTTGAAGTTTTAGTCTCACCCGTTAAGAAGTCAGAAAGTTCGTATGAGTGAGTCGAAAGGGTAAAAGTTTCGGGTATTCGAAATAGGCAGCTGGGGAAACCTGGTGATTAATCCACAGGATACTAAACCCTTGATGCTTCACACATTATGCTTACCCCAATTCTGTTTTACACATTTCAGTAAGAGCCCAAGCACTCAATTCTTCATAAAAACCAAAGGCTTTTCTGTCGAATTCTTTATCCGAATCAAATAGAGTCCATTGGCTAGGTTATCGATGTTGAATGTCCAAGAATTATTTTCCAAAATGGCTTGATTATTCATTGGTACTCCATAATAATTAAAAATAAAAGGTGAATCATTTTTTGATATCCCTTTTAATGATATGGTATGATTTGCAGGGTTGGGGTAACAGGAAGTTTTGCTTGAATTTATTGGCTTTATTGATAATGGCAAATTGCAATCGTCCATATTGGTTTCAAATGCCGATTCTCCATTTAGTTTGAGACAGATAAACGTATGCGAACATTCCAACATGGGTGGAATGGATTCAAGGAATCCTGCATTATGTCCTATCCCTTCAATGATCCAGGACGCGCCTTGGTTAAAATAAAATCGTTTCCTCCAAGCATCTAACACCCAAACGCTGTCAATCGAACTAACAAGGAGATTATCCATAAAGTTGATCTTACTCAATGGCAGCAAATCGCCAACCTGCAAGTCGAAATCGTAAAGCAATTGCTCCGAATTTTCAGAAAGGTTTCGGTGATAGATTTTCAAACTGTCTTGCCGTATAAATCCTTCAAAGAATTCGAACGAAAATTCACCTTCGCAGCCCGGAGGAATGGGTGGAGAAGCGAAGTAGGTATAAGAGGAATTCCCAATACGCATGAGTTTTTTCCAGGTAAAACCATCACTTAATAAAGTATCGCCGGATATAAAATAGGCCGCGGCATCATTCCGAACACAAGGATAAGGAGCCGAACACATGCTGTTAACTCGCCAAACAGGAGTATGTGCAAAGTAATCGACCGGTTGAGCAGAACCAGATAATGCTAGAAAAATGGATGCAATTAAAATTCGATTTTTCATAGTCAAAGGAATCAAGTCGATTATAAATCAATATGAGATAGATAGCATAAGCCATAATCTCTCCGAGCAAATCTATCGATTTCGTTATTACCTTAACATGATAAACATCAATTGATTTCAACCTAATTAGTTAAAGAAAAAATAATTTGGAGGGCTAACCAAATCTTCTATTTGTAAACTATATTCGCAGAAAACATCATCGTCCATTCATGCGCCGTATTGTACTGTTTTACATAAGCATCTCTGTAACGGCAATTCTTGCAACGTGGGCAATACTTCGTCAAGGAAAACTGCTCGAAATTGGACGTCCTATTGTTGCCCCACCTTTCATTGAAGCAAAAGACATTGCATCCAAAGGAATTGATGGTTTTTTAAATAACCTGCACCATCCGCTTGCCATTTTAATTCTGCAAATTCTTTCAATCATTGTTGCGGCTCGTCTATTTGGTTTGCTTTTTACGCGCATTGGTCAACCTACGGTCATTGGAGAAATTACTGCAGGAATTGTTCTCGGACCCTCTTTGCTCGGAATGTACTTTCCGGAATATTCGCATTTCCTATTCCCTGTCGAATCGCTTGGAAATTTGCAGTTTTTGAGTCAGGTGGGATTGATTCTTTTCATGTTTGTGATTGGCATGGAGCTCGATTTGAAAATCCTGAAAAACAAAGTACATGAAGCCATTTTAATTTCGCATACCGGAATTGCGCTTCAATATTCTTTGGGCATAGGTCTCGCCTACTACCTCTACGATGACTTTGCCCCTGCCAACACGCCCTTTATATCGTATGGATTGTTTATGGGAATTGCCATGAGCATAACAGCATTTCCCGTATTAGCAAGAATTATTCAAGAACGCGGACTTTCCAAAACGCGATTAGGATTTACAGCCATTACCAGTGCTGCTGCCGACGATATTACTGCATGGTGTATTTTGGCTGCCGTCATAGCCTTTGTGAAAGCAGGTACATTGCTCACGGCCTTGTTTACAATCAGCTTTTCGATGCTTTACGTGGCTTTCATGATTTTTGTGGTTGGTCCATTTTTGAAGCGATTGGGGGATATTTATTCAAACCGCGAAACCATCTCCAAAGGAATTGTAGCATTGGTGTTTGTAATTTTGATGACATCCTCCTACCTGACCGAGATAATTGGAATTCATGCATTGTTTGGCGCTTTCATAGCAGGTGTTATTATGCCGCCCAATCTGAATTTCCGAAAGATTTTGATTGAAAAGATTGAAGATGTTTCCTTGGTTTTGCTTCTTCCCTTGTTTTTCGTTTTTACGGGATTGAGAACCCAAATTGGATTACTAAACGATAGTCACCTTTGGCTTTTGTGTGGGTTAATTATCTGTGTTGCCGTTGCCGGTAAGTTTATTGGAACCTCAATGGCGGCTCGTATTATTGGGAAAAACTGGAAAGAAAGTTTATCCATTGGCGCCATGATGAACACCCGTGGATTGATGGAGCTTATTGTGCTTAACATCGGTTATGACCTTGGAATACTTTCACCTACGATGTTTGCTATGATGGTGATTATGGCATTGGTAACGACATTCATGACAGGTCCAATATTGTCGTTCATTAATTGGATTTTCAAAGAGAAAGAACTTGAAATTGAAACGAGTCCCATTGTTTCCAAAACAGAATCCATTTCGGATCGGATTTTAATATCGTTTGGATTAGCCAGTAGCGGACGTAAATTGCTTAGACTCGCATCGCAAATGAGTGGTGTAAACCCAAACCTAGTGCATTATTCGGCCATTCACGTTACGCCAAGTGCAGATGTGAGTTTATTGAATGTAAGTGAGTTTGAAAAACAAAGTTTCCGACCAATCCGAACTGAAGCCGAACGCTTGCAAGTAGATATCCGTTCTCATTACAAACTGAGTAATGACTTGTATAAAGAGGTAACAGGACTCATCGAAAAAGAAGAAACCAAACTACTTTTACTCGGTGCAGGGAAATCGCTTTACACCGGAACATTGCTTGGAAACATTGTTGGAGTTGCCAAGACCTTATCGCCAGAGAATTTATTGGGAACTATAACAGGTACAAATCCTTTGTTCCGAACCGATTACCTCATTGATGATCGTGCAAAACATTTTATGGATGAATCACAATGCGATGTAGGAGTTTTACTTGACCGCGATTTTAGTGATTCCAGCACCCTTTTTATACCATTGTTTGATGATGACGATGCGTTTTTATTTGATTATGCTCGCAAGTTTATTATCAATTCAAAATCGGAAATTAGTTTCATGGACGCTTCTGGAAGAATGGAGCAAGATTCTTTAATGCGTCAGAAGTTTAATCAACTCCAATCGCAATTCCCTAATAATATTTCAATTCATCAAGTAAAAACAATCGAAAAAGATTTTTTATCGCACCAAGATTTAATGCTCATCAATTATCCAAGTTGGAAAGGTTTGATTGAAAGTAAGAGTCTTTGGTTGGAACATATTCCGAGCGTTCTTATTTTAAAGTCGAACCCGCATTGATTAATTTATTGGAATTGATTCCTTTCAATTTAATTAGGAAGATTAATCCAACAAGAAATAACACTCCAAGTAATAAAATTGACGATCGCATCGAACCTGTTAATGTTTCGAGCAGTCCAAACAGGAAAGTGCCTAATACCACGGCCATTTTCTCGGCAACATCATAAAAGCTGAAATAGGCAGTATGTTCGTTTGTTTTTGGAAGTAACTTGGAATAAGTAGATCGCGCCAAGGCTTGAATTCCGCCCATCACCAAACCAACAAAACAGGCCAACAACATGAAGCCGTTTGAATTGGATACGAAATAAGCACC
>CAXNGM010000190.1:0-5150 GCA_964201695.1 Bacteroidia bacterium
ACTTCGATAACAGTAAGCATTCCTACAACAGGCTTTACAAGCGCTTCCATTTCGGTAGCTGCCCAAAATGCGTGTGGCTTCGGAACAGCAAGAAGCTTAACCTTATCGGCATTGCCAGCAACGCCTTCGGCCATTACAGGTTCTAACTCGGTTTGTCCATCAGCTACAGGTCTTGTGTACAGCACACCAGCAGTTAGTGGCGTAAGCTACACTTGGACAGTTCCAACTGGAGCAAGCATTACTGCAGGTCAAGGTACCAACAGTATTGAAGTAACTTGGGGTTCAGTTGCTGGTTCAGTAACGGTGAAAGCCAAGAACGCATGTGGCACAAACAACACAGCTAAAACATTAGCAGTTTCGCTTGCATCATGTCGTTTGGGTGAGGAACTTGCTGAAGAAACAGCTGTTGAAACGGCAATGAGCTTAGACCTTCTTGTCTATCCAAACCCAACAGTAGGCAATGCCACGGTGGTATTTGGATCGGAAGTAGAAGGTAAATACACCATCAACGTCCTCAATGCGCTAGGTCAAGTGGTGTATAGCAAAACTGCTTCATCAACAACCGGTGAAAACACACACGCTATCGACATCAGCGAACTAAGTTCAGGCTTGTATTTCATCAACCTCATGGAGGACAGTGGAATGAGAAGCTTGAGATTGGTGAAGAAATAATTAGATAACCTAATACCCAAAAATGAATTTGAATATTTGGAAATTTGAATATTTGAAAATGAAAAATGTGCATAATTAAAGATTCGATGGTTGTCTGATTAGCACATAAACCCATCTTCAAATTTTTCAATCCGATAGCTATCGGATCTTCAAATCTTCAAATTAAAATGTGCTCAATCAAAAAGCCGCTCTGTTGCAAAACGGAGCGGCTTTTTAGTGATGATTTGAAGATTTGAATATTTGGAAATTTGAAGATGCGCTTAACTGCTTATTTTAGGCTGATTCAAATACCAACGAATTCTCAAATAGTACTTTACTTTATCAAAAAGCCGCTCTGTTCTATAAATGGAGCGGCTTTATTATGGCATCTGTAGATCTAACCCCCAGCCCCTCTCTCCAAAGGGAGGAAGATCGTGCTCAGGAAATTGCGGAATGTAAAGTCCCTATTCTATATTGGAAGGAGCCCCATAGGGGTAAAAGGGATTTAGGGAGAGGTAAAAAGCAATCTTCAAATCCTCTCATCTTCAAATCTTCAAATCGCAACAATATTCCCTTTCTCAGGACTAATATATTTCTGAGGAATCACGTTTAATATGGTTTTGCTTAATGCATCGGTGAGGCGCTGTTTTACCACTTGGCGACGTGTAATCAGACTAATTTCTCGGACTGGTTCGGGTGTTTTAAAATAGCGCAAATGATCGCGTTGCTCATCGCTGAAATTTCGGGTTGCTAATTCGGGTAATAAAGTCATGCCGCCGTTTTGCTCCACCAAACCTTTGAGTGTTTCGATACTTCCCGCTTTTAAATGTACTTGAATGGTATCCGAATTTGCATCTTGTTTTTGACACAGGTTCAAGACCTGCGAACGAAAACAATGTCCTTCGGCAAGCAACCATAAACGAGCCAAGTCGATGTCTGCAATGTTGATGGAAGCTTTCTTCATCAAGGCTTCGTTCGACGATAAATAGGCAACAAAGGGTTCGTAAAACAAGGGCTGTTCGTGCAAACCGCTTTCTGGAAGTGGTGTAGCAGCAATGCCCGCATCGAGTTCGTCGCGTTTGAGTTTAGCAATGAGGTTTGCAGTGGTTACTTCTTCAATTTCCAATTCCACTTTGGGATACAGGGTTTGAAATTCTCCTAAGAATAATGGAATAACGTAGGGAGCAACGGTTGGAATAAATCCAATTCGTAACAAACCATGCAGCTCTTCTGAACTATCGCGCACCTGCTCTTTTATGCGTTTCCCCAATTGAACCATTTGTCGTGCTTCATCCAAAATACGAATGGCTGCATCAGTAGGAACAACGGGCTGTTTGCCACGATCAAAAAGCGCTACACCCAATTCATCTTCCAGTTTCTTAAGCTGCATACTCAACGTAGGTTGCGATACAAAACAGGCCTCCGCCGCGCGTGCAAAATGTCGGTGGGTGTCAACAGCAATTAAGTATTCAATTTGTGTGAGGGTCATCGGAAGGAATTTAAAACGAAAATAGACAAAATCGATGCGTCTATAAAAACAATCGATTTGATTGATTTGGATTCGCGGTTCACTTTTGAAGCATCAAATTAATCCCATTCATTTTAAACAATTTAAAAAACCAAACCATGATTGAACTAAACCAAGAAACCTTCCAAAAATTTATTAATTCAGAAGAAAAAGTTATCGTCGATTTTTATGGAGATAAATGTGGGGGTTGCGAAACGTTACTTCCGTTTTTGGAACAAGCCGCGAGTCATCATCCCACTAGAATTGCGAAAATAAATGTGGGAGATTTTATGGATTTGGCTATGGAATTCAACATCCGAAGTATTCCTACGATGCTCGTTTTTCAAAATCAAAATCAGATTGTTAAAAGAGTAGGTTCTGTGAAAAATGTAGATGTAATTTTGGAGATGATTTCCTGATTACGATCAATTTCAAATTTGGAGTGTATAAAAATGAACGAAATTAATCTAAAGTAAATTCATTCAGTTATACATTTAGTCTCATTCTTTTCATTCGATAAAAAATTAGGATTGTTTTCATTTTTCTTCAGTGTTTGATTTATAACTGAATGTTTCTCATGTTCAAGCTCTTCTTAATTGCGCTCAATTAAAATTAGGACTCTTCCTATTTTACGTTTTTTTATTTGGGATAACATAAATGGATCAGCACACTATGTTACGATTTTGATGTTCAATATATAAGGTCAATTCATCAAATCGTTTTTTATATCTTCCAATTGAAATGATATATTTGCCAATAAAAATAGAAGAAATGACCCAATCGACTTATGCTCCGATGATGCCTTCTGCTTCGCGTCACGGTTTTTTTCTAGGATTTGCTTTGGTAGTTATGCAATCCATTTTCTATTTGGCTGATATCAATATAGATTCAATATTGGGGATTTTATTATCTTTCATAATTCTCTGTGGAGGATTATTCCTTTCTGCTCGTCAATATCGCGATGAACTCAATAGTGGATTTATCAGTTATGGCCGATTGGTAGGATATAGTGTTGTAGTTTCTTTAATGGCTGGAATTATATCTTCCACCTTTGTTTTCGTCTTATATCAATACATAGATGTTACCTTAATTGAAAAAATGTTATATGAAACAGAAACTGCTTTTGAGAAAATGAATCGACCTCCTGAAGAAACAGAAATGGCAATGAAATTTTATGAGGATTTTTTGGTTACTCCAATTGGCTTATCTATTAAAGAAATTTTAAAATGCGTTTTTAATGGAACACTTTTCAGTTTGGTGATTGCCGTTTTTCTCAAGAAGGAAGATGAGGGATTTAACTCATTTAACAAAGACACCATCTAATGATTGATATTTCTGTTGTTGTTCCTCTATATAACGAGGATGAATCGCTTCCTGAATTGTGCGCATGGATTTCGCGGGTGATGATTGAAAACGGATTTAGCTGGGAAGTAATTCTGGTGGATGATGGAAGCAACGACAATTCCTGGGAAGTGATTCGCTCATTACAATCTTCCGATTCGCATATTCGTGGCATTCGCTTTCGTCGCAACTACGGCAAATCAGGTGCATTAAATGTAGGATTTGAAGCATGTTTAGGGAATGTGGTTATTACCATGGACGCCGACTTGCAAGATAGTCCCGACGAAATTCCGCAACTCTACCGCATGATTACCGAAGAGGGTTTCGATTTGGTGAGTGGTTGGAAACAAAAACGCTTCGATCCCATTACCAAAACATTGCCGACAAAGCTCTTCAATTGGGCAGCTCGTAAAATGAGTGGCATTTATTTACACGATTTCAATTGCGGTCTAAAAGCATACAAAAACGATGTGGTGAAAAGCATCGAAGTATATGGCGAAATGCACCGTTACATTCCGGTTCTTGCTAAATGGGCCGGATTTAAAAAGATTGGCGAAAGGGTTGTCCAACACCGCGCAAGAAAATACGGGGTAACTAAATTTGGCTGGGAACGCTTTGTGAATGGATTTCTCGATTTGTTAAGCATCACCTTTGTTTCTCGCTTTGGAAAACGACCTATGCACCTTTTCGGTCTTATTGGAACCTTGAGTTTCATGATTGGATTTATTATAGCAGCATATTTAACGTTCGCCAAATTTGCTTACCAAGCTTATAAAATGACCGATCGTCCCATCTTTTATTTTGGATTGTTCTTTATGGTTGTTGGAACACAAATGTTTCTTGCTGGCTTCTTAGGTGAGCTCATCTCCCGCAACGGTCACGATCGTAACAATTATCAAATCCGCGAACGTTTAGGCTAGTTTAATTCTTTATTATTCGATACTTACTCGATTATTCAATCGGGCAATAATTCAATACGCAGAATTTTCGCGCCAATTTCCAAGCGATGCACAATGTCCATTCCCTTGGTAACTTTACCAAATGCCGTGTAACGCCCGTTTAAATGCGGTGTGCGTGTATGGGTAATAAACCACTGACAACTTTCGGTATCCGGTCCGGCACTTGCCATTCCTAACACGCCTTCATCAAAATTCCGATGTGTAAATTCACTGCGAATAGTTTGCATGGTGCTTCCAAAACCATCGCCACGCGGACAACCATCCTGAATTACAAAACCAGGAACCACACGATGTAAGCGTTTGTTCGTGTAAAATTGATCTTGAATAAGCTTCACAAAATTCGCCACTGTTCCTGGAGCATCATTCACCCATAATTCAGCTTCAATGCTGCCAAATTCTGTAACAATGGCGATGTGTTGATCGACTGGAATTCGTTCAACCAAATCCCAGTCAATTGGATGATTGAACTCGGGTTTTAATTCTCCATCAACGGCCTTTCCTTCCAAGAAACGCATCGTTTTTAAAAGTTCAGTATACGATTCAATATCGCGAGGCAAACGCATTTTCGACATTGCATCATCTAAAAACTTCACATCAGCATAAGGAATTGGCAATACAGTTTTGGAAGCTCCAAGTAAAGAGGTATCGCGTAAATAAGCTGCTCCCAATGCAACCAAACTAACATCGTATGT
>CAXNGM010000191.1:0-5104 GCA_964201695.1 Bacteroidia bacterium
ACTCTGACAAACATTCGAGAACTTCGAGCAAATACAAAGGTTCCAATTTATCTAAGGGCGCACAATGTCGAATTTTTGATTTGGAAACGCATGGCCGATCAATGTCGAAATCCATTGAAACGCGCTTATTTAAATCTCTTGTCCAAGCGTTTGAAATCAGAAGAAATTACCATCTGTAATGCATGTAATGGCATGAGTGTGATGTCTGAAATTGATGCAGCATTGTTTCGTGAAGCGGGTGTTCGAGTACCGATAACTGTAGTTGGCATTGCAACTAATTTGACCCCGGGTCAACAAATATGTAGCTTAGAAAAAAAGCAGCTTTTTCATTTGGGAGCGATGGATTGGTTACCCAATCGCGAAGGAGTGGACTGGTTTATTCGTCAGGTTTGGCCCGATATACATGCTGCATTACCCGATTGGATTTTGGTTTTAGCTGGAAAAGAAATCCCCTCTAGTTATTCAAACCTTCAGCATCATAACATCCATGTTAAGCCAGCCCAAGATGCGGCAGTTTTTATGCAGGAAGAGGGAATTATGATTGTTCCATTGTTAAGTGGAAGTGGCATTCGAGTTAAGATCATAGAAGGAATGGCGCTTGGAAAAGTTATTATCACTACATCTATTGGCTTGGAAGGTATTCCTGCGCAATCGGGAGTTCACATTCTAATTGCAAATGAGCCCGCTGATTTTCTGAGAATTATAAAGGATTTAATCGCTTTCCCCCAACTTGCCCGAACGATTTCGGAAAATGCGCTTACATTTGCAAACGAACACTTCAGAAGCGAGCCCCTCAGTCAAAAACTCCTTCATTTTTATAAATCTAACAGTTAACAGGTTTGAAAATACTTGTTGCACTTTCTCGATTTCCTTGGCCTACTAATAAAGGCGATAAATTGCGTGCTTGGCATCAACTTATCGGTATGTCTAATAAAAACGAAGTGCATGTATTTTGTTTAACAGATGAAGATGTTCAGCCGCAAGACCTCGAAAAAGCCAAAGCAGTATTTGCTTCCGTTCATGTTTTTAACTTAAGTAAAATTGATGTTTTAACTCGCTTATCTCTTGCTACTTTTCAAAAAATACCTTTCCAAGTTGCTTACTTCTCGGATCGAAAGGCGATAGAAGAATTCAAAAGCTTGGTTCAGCAAATAAACCCTGATATTGTTTATTGTCAACTTGCACGCATGGCAGAGTTTTGTCGTGATATTGAAAATTGTCGGAAAGTGATTGATTACCAAGATGCATTTTCGATAGGTTTGGAGCGTCGCATTGCCAATGAACCCTGGTGGAAAAAATATGTTGTTTCTATGGAGGCGAAACGTTTGAAAAATTATGAATCGCAAATATTGGAGGATTTTGAGCAGCGCACCATGATTTCAGAGCAAGATGCCAAGCTGATTGCTCATCCTTTAAATACGAGTTTGCAAATTATTCCAAACGGAGTTGATACCGATTTCTATAAGCCCGAACCACGTGCTCGGGTCATCGATTTGCTTTTTACGGGCAACATGCAGTATGAGCCTAATGTGAATTGTGTAATTTATGTGGTTGATAAAGTTATACCCTTGCTAACAAAGGAATTCCCTCACATCCAATTTGTGGCAGCCGGGATGAATCCTGCCAAGGAGCTTCAACAAATTAAATCGCGGCATCTTCAATTAACTGGTTGGGTTGATGATTTGAGGAGTTATTACCAAGTGTCACGCATTTTCATCGCTCCCATGCAAATTGGGATAGGCATGCAAAACAAGATTTTGGAAGCCATGTCGATGGGTTTGCCTGTCATTACTACTACCTTAGCAAACAACGCTATTGGTGCAATTCATGGAAAAGAAATTTGGATCGCCAACACCCCAGAAAAAGTAGCTGAAGCCATTTCATACCTCTTAAATAACACCGAATTGGCCATTAACATTGGACACAATGCCCGCAAGCTGATGGTAGAACAATTCAGTTGGGATAAACAAAATGCCAAGTTGATTCGTTTGATGGATGCTTGTGTTTCAGAAGATTTGTTAACAGAGCCTATTTCCGAAAAATAATTATGTCGAAATTAAATAGCATTCAAGAAGCCATCGAAGACATTCGAAAAGGCAAGGTGATTATTGTTGTGGATGATGAAGGTCGCGAGAACGAAGGTGATTTTTTAACCGCAGCCAACAATGCTACGCCAGAAGTGATAAACTTTATGGCAACTCATGGTCGAGGTCTAATTTGCGCGGCTCTCACCCAAGAACGCTGCACAGAGTTAGAACTCGAGATGATGGTTTCGCAAAACACGTCTTCTCACGATACTGCATTTACTGTTTCTGTCGATTTAATAAAGGGCTGTACAACTGGTATTTCGGCTTCCGATCGTTCTAAAACCATGCTTGCATTGGTCAATCCTGAGATTAAACCCGAAGATTTTGCACGCCCGGGACATATTTTCCCATTAAGAGCAAAGAGTGGAGGCGTATTGAGAAGAGCAGGGCATACCGAAGCAACGGTAGATTTAGCGCGTATTTCAGGATTTGAACCTGCGGGAGTTTTGGTCGAAATTATGAATGAAGATGGCAGCATGGCACGCTTGCCGGAACTTTTGGACTTGGCTAAAAAATTCGATTTGAAAATTATTTCGATCGAAGATTTAATCAAGTACCGTCTCGAAAACGATTCATTGATTACGCGTGAGGTTGAGGTTGATTTACCTACCCAATTTGGAGATTTTAATTTAATCGCATACACCCAAAAGAATACAGGAGAACAACATTTAGCCTTGGTAAAAGGGGAGTTTAACGCTGATGAACCTGTTCTTGTTCGTGTTCATAGCTCCTGCATGACTGGGGATATTTTTGGATCGTGTCGCTGCGAATGCGGACCACAACTGCAATCCGCAATGAAAAGCATTGAGGAAGCTGGTAAAGGAGTAATTGTTTACATGAATCAAGAAGGCCGAGGCATTGGATTGTTAAATAAACTGAAAGCATACAAACTTCAAGAGGAAGGATTCGATACCGTTGATGCAAACGTTAAGCTCGGCTTTAAAATGGACGAGCGCGATTATGGTGTTGGAGCACAAATTATTCGAGATTTGGGAGTACGTAAGTTAAAACTCATGACCAACAACCCAACGAAACGTGCTGGACTCATTGGCTACGGTTTGGAGATTGTGGAAAATATTCCCATTTTGATTGAAGCCAATATCCACAACCAAAAATACCTCGAAACTAAGCGTGATAAAATGGGACATTCATTGAAATGATGCTTGGAAGATAGTTTGCTGAGCTATCATTTTATATCAATCCTACGTATTTGATTCTTGGTTTTTTGGAATAATTTTCGAACCACAACACAATTTCTGTTAATAACTCGCAGTTACCAACTATGCGGTGTTAATGTTTTCATCCATAAAAAGGCGAATGAATCGTTATATTTGCCCTGCATTGAATGAATCGAAATTAAATTCAACAGCCATTTAACTATGACCAAAATAATTGCAATAGCCAACCAGAAAGGTGGAGTAGGAAAGACGACCACTGCAATAAATTTAGCCGCAAGTTTGGCCATCCTAGAGCATAAAACTTTATTGATAGATGCCGATCCTCAAGCCAATGCAACTTCTGGAATTGGAATTGATCCGAGAAGTGTAAAGACCAGCATTTACGAATGCATTATCAATGAAGTCGAACCCAATGACATCATCATAAAAACATCCACGCCCAACCTCGATTTAATGCCAGCGCATATCGATTTAGTTGGTGCAGAAATTGAAATTATCAACCTGCCTAATCGTGAGCACATGATGCGGGCAGCACTCAGTAAAATCAGCGATCAATACGAATTCATAATCATCGATTGTTCTCCTTCTTTGGGATTGATTACTGTTAACTCTTTAACTGCTGCCGATTCAGTAATCATTCCCGTTCAGTGCGAATATTTTGCATTGGAAGGATTGGGTAAATTACTTAACACGATTAAAATTGTGCAATCTCGCTTAAACCCAGAACTTTCAATTGAAGGAATTTTGCTAACGATGTACGATAGTCGCTTGCGTTTAAGCAATCAGGTTGTTGAAGAAGTTAAAACACATTTTCAACAAATGGTATTCGACACAATTATTCAACGCAATATTCGTTTAGGGGAAGCTCCAAGCTTTGGTTTATCTGTTATTATGCACGATGCGGGTTCTTCGGGAGCAATTAATTACTTGAATTTGGCAAGGGAAATTCTTCAAAAGCACGATATGACGCGCATTCCTTCGACAGAAAAAGTGATTGAGCCATTCAATGAAAATTTAAATTAATCGGGAAGCGGTAAACATGAACAACAAACGGAATGCTCTTGGTAAAGGTCTAGGAGCCCTGCTTACAAGTCCCGAAACAGACATCACCACCCGAAATTCATCTTCGGGAGATTCATCTGTTGTTGGTTCAATCTCCGAACTGCAAGTTGCCCAAATCGAAGCAAATCCTTTTCAACCTCGGACATATTTTGAAGAAGAGGCCTTACGCGAGTTAGCTGAGTCTATTCAAGAAATGGGACTTATACAACCCGTTACGGTTCGTAAAATTGGATACGATAAATTCCAGTTGATTAGTGGAGAACGTCGTTTTCGTGCTTCGCAAATGGCTGGTTTAATTACTATTCCAGCATATATTCGAATTGCTAACGATCAAGCTATGCTTGAAATGGCATTGGTCGAAAACATTCAACGTGAAGAACTTGATTCCATTGAAATCGGTTTGGCTTACCAACGACTCATTGAAGAACTGAAACTCACACAGGAAGAAGTGAGTGAAAAAGTGGCCAAAAAACGATCTACGGTTGCTAACTATTTACGTTTGTTGAAGTTGCCCCCTGAAATTCAGATGGGAATTCGTGAACGTAAAATTACGATGGGACATGCGCGTGCTTTGGTTGGTATCGATGATGCGAAACAGCAATTAAGTTTGTACAACCAAATTCTAAGCAGCGAAATGTCGGTGCGTCAAGTGGAAGATGCGACGCGTAAGAATAAAAGTTCCGATGTGGGAGCTTCGCGAACTTCAAAAATGGTGCTCCCTGCCGAACTCAAAGCGGCCATTCAAAAGTTGAACAAACGTTTGGAGGTATCAGTCGA
>CAXNGM010000192.1:0-5094 GCA_964201695.1 Bacteroidia bacterium
GCTTGCATTGCTTCATTGATCAAAAGTCGAGGTCCAAACGAAAGTCGGGCACCTTTTTTAATCAAGTTTTCGGCTTCTATCGAATTTCCTTTGAACCCATGAACAATCCAGGGTATTTTCATTAAATGCGCAAATGCAAGTATATCGGAGTAGGCTTTTACCAAATGCAGAATTAGTGGTTTGTTAACCCGATTGGCAATATCGATTTGAGCACGAAGCGCATCGATTTGAATTTCGATGGCAGGACCTTTTATGCGATCGAGTCCACATTCGCCAATAGCAATTACATTTTTACAGGAAGCAAGTTTTGTTAGTTGATTGATTTGTAATGAAAAATCTTCTTTCAATTGCCAGGGATGAATTCCAGTTGATACAGAGTAGGGGAGTGCATCCGCTTTCTTCTCATCCATAAAATGATATGCATTCCGAATAACGAATTCTTCATCCGATTGCGGTTTGCGGTGAGAATGGAGGTTGATGAATGGGTGCAATGTTTAAGTGTTGAATTTAGCTTTTAAAATCCCTACAAAAAACAAAAGTAATTACCTTACCTACTACGATATCATTTTGTCCTCTTTTTATCAGCTTCTTAGATAGTGAGTTTAATATATGCTTGAATTTATATGTATGATCAACTTCAATAGATTTATTTGTAATTGAACTCTAACAATTAGAGACATTATTTTACAAATCATATAATTTATTAATACATTGCAAACTAGTTCAGATGTTTTAAAGGAAAATTTAAATGTGTTTTTTATTCAACAACAATTTTAATTGAAGGAAATATGAAGATTAGTATGATAAATAGTAAAACAACATGTGGATTTTATTTAATGACAATTCTTTTTTTTTCTAATTCAATTGGGAATGCGCAAAAAATACTTTCAAGGTACCCAATAATTTATTCACAATTTAGTAATGTCAGGTATTTTGATTGGGGAAAGAGACCTATTCAACCTGAGGACGGTCCGGGTGAAAATTGGACTTCGAGTTCAATGATGTGCATGGGGCCAACTCAAGTTGTTGCATCGTCTGAATTGGCCAACCAAGGAAAATTTAATTACAAGGCTAACAATATTAGTGATGACGATCCCACAACAGCATGGGTAGAGGGAAATAATGATTATGGTATTGGTGAATTTTTAGAATTTCAAGATTGGTTTGTTTTTGGTTATCGGGAGGTTTATATTTTAAATGGATACCAATCATCAAAAACAGCATGGGAAAATAATAGTCGTGTTAAAGAAATTGAGATTTCATTTAATGGAAAGATATTATGCTCTGTAATTCTTGGAGATGTTATGGGTCTACAAACATTTGTTTTAACTACAGATATTATAAAATTCATTGAATCGAACAACGAAATAGAGGGGTCATCTAAAACGGTAAAATTCACTATTATTGATGTTTATCCTGGTTTGAAATGGAAAGACACAGCAATAAGTGAAATTTATACTTGTGGTGGTTAAATACGCTTCGGAATAGACGAATGTACCCAGCAAAACAGATGATTCAATTAGCTCAAATGCCCGTATTTTATAAAAGCCACTGTTAGGCACTAGTGTTTATCCTATTACAGCTTTATAAACAATGTAAAGAGAAATTAATAATTAACTTTCTTACTTGTTTAGTTGTTTATTATTGGATCGAATACTTGAAATTCCGAATATGATGCCTCAAGTTACTCCAATGCATAATACCAATGTTTAGAAATTAATTGATTATTTGCTAAAACAAAATAGAGAAAATCATGCATTCCTCTCCAATAGTAAATAAGTATCTTTTCGTCTTTCCCAATCTGTGTAAAATGATGTTCAATTGGATGCTGATTTGAAGCATATGTATCGGGCAATCCCATAATCTGAGTAATTTGCTCTTCGTTTGTATTTAAATTAATACTGTCACTTAATATTTCCATGATATTCATTAAACCACTGCCATAATTTCTGCAACAATCTTTATCTCCAGAATTTTTAAGCATTTTGTATTCATTACATAGTTGTTCAATAGATTCTCCCTTTACAAATTTAAATTCACAACAGTTTTGAGCATTAATCGAAATGGTGAATAAAAGCGAAAGAATATAAAATGCTAATCTCATTCTCTAGTTATTTTTTTATAGTTTTAAAGCTTGCTCCCATCGGAGAATTTGAGCGTTTCAAATTCCTGTAAATTCTTAAATTAATAAGCACATTCCAAATTCCTCATCAGATTGCGGTTTGCGGTGGCTATGGAGGTTGATGAATGGGGGCAAGTTTTAGGAATTGAATTGGGTATGCAAAATACAAATCCATAATTTAGATACGCAATCTATCCCATTATTTTCTCGAATTGTGCTATGTTGCAATCCTTAAAACGCGTTTAAGCATGGTTCATTTATTTAGAGCGAAAATCACAGTATGCATTTGTTTCTTATTCCTCGGATTGGAAAACGGATATTCTCAGAACAATAAGCAAGTCGTTCGTGGTCGGGTGCTCGATAAGGAGTCGAATGCACCATTGCCGGGAGCGCTTATTCGTTGGGCAAACGATAAAGACCAAACACATGCTGCTGCTTGCGATGGTGAGGGTTACTTTAAATTGTTGCAAATCCCCATTGGTCGGCAAGATTTTGAAGTCAGCATGTTGGGCTATAAAAGTTTCCTAATTCCCGATGTGATTGTAACTTCGGGAAAAGAAGTCATCCTGAATATTCAGCTCGAAGAAGCCATTCAGCAAATGAACGCGGTTGAAATTACGGCAAGTGATAAGTCTGGAACGGTGAACGAAATGACGATTTTAAGTTCCCGACAATTTCGTGTCGAAGAAACCGAACGTTATCCAGGTTCGCGACAGGATCCAGCAAGAATGGCATCTAACTTTGCTGGTGTTCAAGGCACGAACGATACGCGCAACGATATTGTGATTCGGGGAAATTCGCCCGCTTCAACTCTTTATCGATTAGACGATATCGACATTCCCAATCCCAACCATTTTGCGGTTCCTGGTTCGATGGGTGGACCAGTATCGATTATTAATAATAAGTATTTGGGCAATTCCGATTTCCTCACAGGGGCTTTTCCTGCCATGTATGGAAATGTGAACGGTGGTGTTTTCGATTTGAAGATGCGCAATGGAAATCAAGAACGCAACGAACATACGTTTCAATTTGGTGTGCTAGGAACCGAAATCGCTTCCGAAGGGCCAATCAGCAAAGCCAATCGTTCGAGTTACATGATTAATTATCGGTATTCAACGCTCGATATGTTGCAAGGGCTCAATTTGCGCATTGGAACGGATGCTGTTCCGAAATACCAGGATTTTGGTTTTCGGATTAATATTCCTACCAAAAAAGCTGGGACATTTTCGCTTTGGAGCATTGGAGGATTGAGCAGTATTGATATAGTCGTAAGTGATAAATCGTTTGAAGATGTTCAGAACAATGAATCGTATGGCGATAAAAATCGTGATCAGTATTTTAAAACCAATATGGGTGTTGTTGCTTTTAGTCATATTCTTCCACTTGGAAAAAACACCTGGATGAAAACGACTTTGGCAACATCAAAACAAAGCGTGACGGCCAATCACGATCTAATTCTCCGCGATTCATCAAGTACTCCCATCAATCCATTTCCTAAAATACTTTCGTATCAGTTTCAAGACCAGAAATCGACCTTGGCTTGGTTTGTTCACAGTAAAATCAATGCGCGCAGCTCGGTTCGTGGCGGATTTTTCTTGAATCGTTTTGATGAGAATTTATACGATCAGGTGAAAATTATTGGCTTGAAAGATTCCTTACCATCTTTGGTAAATTCTATCTCGTGGAAAGTTCGCGCCAATTACAAAGGGAATTTCTACCTTATTCAACCATACATTCAGTGGAAATACCGAATCAGCGATTTGCTCACACTGAGTGCTGGCGTTTATAGTCAGCATGTTACTTTAAATAATCAAACCACCATCGAACCTCGTTTGGGTATTCGTTGGGATTTCAGAGAAAATCAATCCTTGAGTTTGGGTGCTGGACTTCATAGTCAGATGCAACAATCGTATACCTATTTCGCCATTCCCGATTCCATTGTAAACTTGGCTGGGGTAGAAGCCAATACGCAGCGTATTCGTGCCAATGAAAAAATGGGATTGTCGCGCAGTTCGCATCTGGTTTTGGGGTATGATCGATCGTTTTCAAGGAATTTCCGAATCAAGCTGGAATCGTATTATCAAACTCTTTGGAATGTTCCTGTGTATGCCGTTTCGTCGGGAATATCGCTCATTAATTCGGGTGCTACATTTTCGCGTTTTATGCCATTGTATTCGATGCAGAATACAGGAACAGGGCGCAATTACGGCATGGAGCTAACAGTCGAAAAGTTCTTTAGTAAACATTATTTCTTCTTGTTTTCGGGCTCTTTGTACGATTCGAAATATACTGGCAGTAATGGCAAAACATACGACAGCGATTTCAATGGGAAGTTTATTCTTAATTTGCTTGGAGGCGTTGAATATCCGGTTGGAAAGAGTGGGAAAAATACCATCGGTGGAAGTACCAAAATTACATATGCAGGTGGCAGAAGATATTCGCCAGTTGATGTGGCTGCAAGTGCGCGTATTTACGATGTCGTTCCTTTGGAAAGTAGCATTAACAGTATGCAATTCCCTAATTATTACCGTTGGGATGTTAGACTATCCTACAAGATAAATCGTTCCCGTTCCAAAGTCATTGCCGATGGTGTTGTTCGACCTTTGAGAGGAATAACACATGAATTCGCAGTCGATTTGGTTAATGTGTTGAATGTTCGAAATGTATTGGCTTTGAGTTATTCGCCCAATCCGAAAGACCTTAATGCCGATCCCCTTGTAAAAAATTACCAATTGGGATTCTTGCCATTGTTCTATTACAAGATTGATTTTTAATTGGGTGATGAGAATTAATATTTTAACGAAATCTCATTCCAAAGGCACTGAAATCCACGTAACATTTTCATAACATACATCTCGTTCGCATTTAGTAGTTTCGCAGTATGAAATCTACTGCTCGTTTTCAATCGATATTGTTGGTTATGCTCTTGTTTACATTTGCTGACCTTCATGCTCAAATTCAAATAGCTTTTC
>CAXNGM010000193.1:0-5038 GCA_964201695.1 Bacteroidia bacterium
TTTGAATCGCCCGTAACTACTTTGCGGATCCGCTCTTTAATTCGAGCTCTTCTAAATTCTTTAGTGATAGCCATGTTGATTAATGATTCTTATTTCTTACCAGCAGATTTACCAGCTTTACGACGTAATACTTCACCCACAAATTTAATCCCTTTACCTTTATATGGTTCTGGTTTCCTTAATGAACGAATTTTTGCAGCCACCATCCCTAATAATTGCTTATCAGAAGATTTCATTATGATAATTGGATTTTTACCACGTTCTGTTTTCGTTTCAACTTGAATTTCCGATGGTAATTCAAATGTAATGTTATGAGAATATCCTAAAGATAATTCTAACATTTGTCCAGTATTAGCGGCACGATAACCTACACCAACTAATTCTTGTTCGGTTGTGAAACCTTCAGAAACACCTTTTGCCATGTTAGCAATAAGCGAACGATAAAGTCCGTGTTTAGCACGTTGATCTTTATCATCGTTCTGACGTGATACCGTTATAGTATTCTCTTCAATTCCAAGAATAATAGCTGGATCAACTTGTTGATGTAACTCGCCTAAAGGCCCTTTAACTGTAATTATGTTTGCAGAAGAAACTGAAACAGTAACTCCATTTGGTAACACAACTGGCATTTTTCCTATACGTGACATAATTCTTTTTCTCTAGGAAGATTAATATATGTAGCAGAGAACTTCTCCTCCAACATTTTCGCGTTTAGCTTCTTTATCAGTCATAACGCCTTTCGAAGTAGATAAAATTGCTATACCTAATCCATTGATTACACGAGGAATCTTTTCTACGTGTACATATTTTCTAAGTCCTGGTTTAGAAACACGTGTTAAAGTGCGAATAGCCGGAACTTTAGAAACAGGGTGATATTTCAATGCAATTTTAATTACACCCTGTGGATCTGTTGAAGTTGGTTCTTCAAATTTATAACTTAAGACATATCCTTTTTCAAAAAGGATTTTTGTCATTTCCCGCTTTAACTTTGACGAGGGAATTTCAGCAACGCGATGATTTGCATTGATTGCATTTCTTAGTCTGGTTAAATAGTCTGCGATCGGGTCTGTCATTTTATTATTTTTTCAGTGTTTTTTATTGTAATGAATTACCAACTAGCTTTTGTAATTCCCGGGATTTTCCCATCAGACGCCATTTCACGAAAAGTAATACGTGACAAACCAAATTGACGAATATAACCACGAGGACGACCAGTCAATTTACAACGATTACGAAGTCTAATTTTCGATGAGTTTTTTGGAAGTTTTTGAAGTCCAACAGAATCTCCAGCTGCCTTTAGAGCGGCTCTTTTTTCTGCATAACGTTCTACTAATTTCTCCCGTTTTACCTCACGGGCTTTCATACTTTCCTTAGCCATCGCTTACTTATTTTTTTAAATTTTTGAATGGAAGCCCGAATTCACGTAGTAATGCAAATGCTTCTTTATCTGTTTCTGCGTTGGTTACAAATGTTATATCCATTCCCATTATACGCGTCACTTTATCAATATTGATCTCTGGAAAAATGATTTGTTCTGTAACTCCCAAGGTGTAGTTACCATAACCATCAAATCCTTTATCATTAATTCCACGAAAATCTCTGATCCTTGGAAGTGCAACTACAATTAATCTTTCAAGAAACTCATACATTCTATCACCACGTAATGTTACACGTGCTCCAATTGGAACACCCTTACGTAACTTGAAGTTAGAGATGTCTTTCTTAGATTTTGTAGCAACTGCTTTTTGACCAGAAATGATTGACATCTCAGAAATTGCAGAATCAATTAATTTTTTATCAGAAACTGCTGCACCAATACCTTGATTGATACAGATTTTTTCTAATTTAGGTACTTGCATAGTACTTTTATAGCCAAACTCACCTAGTAGAGTAGCACTAATTTCCTTGCGGTACTTAGTTTTAAGATTGGGTGTATATTCCATTACTTGATAACCTCCCCTGATTTTTTAGAAAAACGAACCATTTTACCATTTGCATCTGCTTTGCGGCCTGTGCGTGTTGGTTTACCAGTTCCTGGCTCAATCAACATTAGGTTGGAAATGTGAACAGGTCCTTCCATTTTGATTATACCACCTTGTGGATACTTTGTACTTGCTTTCGCGTGTTTTGATATCATGTTGACACCTATCACAATTGCGCGCATTTTCTTTGTGTCAATTTCACGTATTTCACCCATTTGACCTTTAGAATCACCGGCTAATACAGTTACTTTATCTCCTTTTTTGATGTGAAGTTTCATTGCTCTTTAATATTATTAGAGTACCTCTGGTGCAAGAGAAACAATTTTCATAAACTGCTTTTCACGTAATTCACGAGCTACTGGTCCAAAAATACGCGTGCCTCTTAGCTCATCGTTATTATTCAATAATACAACTGCATTATCGTCAAATCTTATATAAGATCCGTCAGCACGACGAATTTCTTTTTTAGTGCGAACCACAACCGCTTTGGCTACAGCTCCCTTTTTAGCATTTCCTGAAGGTAATGCATGCTTGATAGTGACAACAATTTTGTCTCCTACCGATGCATATCTTTTTTTGGTTCCTCCAAGTACACGAATACAAAGCACCTCTTTGGCGCCACTGTTATCTGCTACTGTCAATCGGGATTCCTGTTGTATCATGACTCTTTAATAATTCTATTCTTAAATTCAATTATTTTGCACGATCGATTATTTCAACCATTCTCCAACGCTTGTTTTTACTCAATGGACGAGTTTCGCTTATGCGAACTGTATCGCCAATACCACAATCGTTTTTGTCATCATGCGCAAAAAATGTAGTCGTTTTTTTAACGTATTTTCCGTATTTCGGATGCTTTACTTTTCGCTCAACTGCAACAATAATGGTTTTATCCATTTTATTGCTTCTTACCAAACCTGTACGTTCTTTACGAAGATTTCTTTCTATTGATTCCATCATCTAATTAGTTAGCGGTTGATGTTGATTGACGCTTGTGAAGTTCAGTTTTTAATCGTGCGATACCGCGACGAGTAGATCTAATCTTCAATGGATTTTCTATTTTTGAAACAGTATGGCCAAAAACTAATTTGGACAATACTAGGGTTTCTTCCGATATTTTCTCTTTCAATTCTTCAACGGAAAGATCTATTATTTCTATCTGTTTCATATCTTTTATGCAGTTGCTTCGACATAATCGCGGCGTACGATAAATTTCGTTGTTACCGGTAGTTTTTGTGCTGCTAATCGAAGTGCTTCTTTTGCAATTTCCATCGGAACACCTTCAGCTTCAAAAATAATTGTCCCTGGTTTCACAACAGCAACCCAATATTCTGGAGCTCCTTTACCTTTACCCATACGAACCTCTGCAGGCTTTTTGGTAATTGGTTTATCAGGAAAAACACGTATCCAAATTTGTCCCTCACGTTTCATGTAACGAGTTACTGCAATACGTGCTGCTTCAATTTGGCGAGCTGTCATCCAAACCCCCTCCATAGCTTTAATTCCGAATGATCCGAATGCTAACTCATGACCTCGAGTAGCATTACCATGCATCTTCATTTTATGCTGCTTCCTGTACTTCGTACGTTTCGGCTGTAACATCTGATTTTATAATTTCGTGTTTTAAATACTAGTCCCAAATATCGTTGCTGAATGATTCAGCCTTCTATTTTGGGGACGGCAAAGATAGTAAGTTGTTTTTATTTTCCAACAAGGTATTGTAAAATATTTCAACCTATTTTGTTAAAAAAATTTTTATGTAGCCTAACTGAATGTAAATCAGTTAAATACGCTAAAATTATTTTCTTGTAGAATATGTTTACAAACAAAAAAAGGGAAGTAAAACTTCCCTTTTTTTGTTTGTTTTATGATTTATTTCTCTTATTCCTAGAGCGTCCACCACGATCTCTATCGCGATCTCTGTCTGGTGAAGATGAAGCGCCACTGTTTTTCTGAGCAGCCATTCCAATATTAGGAGATAAATCTCTTTTACCAAATACCTCACCTTTACATATCCAAACTTTAACACCTAATCTACCATATGTTGTATGGGCTTCTGATAAAGCATAGTCTATATCTGCACGTAATGTATGTAATGGAGTTCTACCTTCTTTGTAACTCTCAACTCGAGCCATTTCAGCACCTCCTAAGCGACCAGAAACTTTGCATTTGATACCTTCAGCACCCATTCTCATTGTAGAAGCAATTGAAGTTTTCATTGCACGTCGGAAAGAAATTCTTCCTTCTAATTGTCGAGCAATACCATCAGCAACTAAACGAGCATCTAATTCAGGTCTTTTGATTTCAAATATATTAATTTGAACGTCCTTCTTAGTTAACTTTTTAAGTTCCTCTTTTAATTTATCAACTTCTTGTCCTCCCTTACCTATAATGATACCTGGACGAGCCGTATTAATTGTAACAGTAACAATTTTAAGATGTCGTTCAATGACGATTCTTGAAACACCCGCTTTTACAAGTCGAGCACTAAGATACTTGCGGATTTTATGATCTTCAACAAGTTTATCGGCATATTTACGACCTCCATACCAATTAGAGTCCCATCCTCTTACAATTCCTAAACGAAGAGCTATTGGATTACATTTTTGTCCCATGTAATTTGTTTTTCTTTAATTTTTAAATAGCAGCTGTAACTTCTTTTGAATCCAAAACCATAGTAACATGGTTCGAACGTTTACGAATTCTAAAACCTCTCCCTTGCGGAGCTGGTCTTAGTCTCTTAAGCATACGAGCAGCATCAACTTTAATCTCTTTAACGAAAACATTACTGTCTTCAATTCTAAGACCTTCATTCTTTGCTTGCCAATTTGCAATTGCGGACAAGAGAAGTTTTTCAAGACGCAACGCTGCATCTTTGTTTGTAAATTTTAAAATCGCCAATGCTTTATCTACATCAACACCTCTTACTAAATCTGCAACTAATCGCATTTTACGAGGTGATGTTGGACAATCATTTAATTTGGCAAATGCAATTGTTTTTCTCTCTGCCTTCATTGCATCGGCACGGAGTTTTTTTCTGGCTCCCATGGTTTTTT
>CAXNGM010000194.1:0-5032 GCA_964201695.1 Bacteroidia bacterium
ACCTACGAGCAAGTATACATTGAAGAAGCTTTATTTGGCGAAAGTGCGAAATTCATGAAAGAAAACATGGAGGTAAACGTTGCTTTCGAAGGCGATTCTGTTATTTATGCAGAAGCTCCACGTTCTGTTGAACTCGAGATTACGTATACTGAACCAGGTGTTAAAGGTGATACTGCCACAAAAACACTCAAGCCAGCAACACTCGAAACTGGTGCTACAATCAACATTCCTTTGTTCATCAACATTGGTGAAAGAATTAAAGTCGATACGCGCACTGGAGAATATATGGAGCGCGTTAAGTAATTAACGTTTCGATCGATTCTTAATTTCGTCCAACAAGGCATTTTCGGCCTGATTGGAGTTATTCACCTGAATGAGACTTCCTGCTCCTTGCTTTGTTAATTCCCCTAACATCTTCAAAGCATCGGGTTTGCATGAAAAACCTATGACCGATAAAATGGTTGTTTGATCTGGATTCTTTGAGGATTGTCCAATCATTTTTCGATCTTTCACACTCACTCGAAATGCGCCATCGGTGGCAAGAATCACTTGATTATTTCCGCCTGAAATGAATTGCTCCATGGCAATGGTATAAGCGGTTTGGATACCCTTACTTCCTGCAGTAACGCCACTTGCTTTTAATGTATCGATTAATTCAAGAACGCGTTTCTTTTCATTTCCCGAAACCGTTGGAACTGCAATGCGCACATCAGTTCCATAAGTCACAATGGTAATTTTATCAATTGCACGAATCGGTTCCATCAATTTTACCATCGATTTTTTAAGTAATGGAAGTTTCTCGGGTTCTTTCATAGAACTCGAAATGTCAATAAGAAATACAATATTGTTGGGCTTGTAAACCCTTTCATCCAACAGTGTTGCATTATAAAGCTCCTTGGGTATTTCGGCAAGCGGTTCTTTTTGAAGAGAATCTTTTTCGACTTCCGGTTTGGGAGATGGCGAAAGCATAAATGTTTCTTTTGCTCCTCCTACAGGAATGTATTTCTCCATCATCAATGTTCCATATCCAGGCGCAGTTACCACAAATGCATAAGGTCCAATAGGAATCATGCTTTCCAAGAGTCCATCATAGGTTGAGCGTTCCGATTTCTCTCTGCTCGTTTGCGATATGTACAAAATGCTCCCTTCTTTAATCAGCTTGCCAGTAGTGGCATCCATAAAGCGAACACTGTGTTTGCTCATTAATGGAATAGATGCATTTCCATTGGAGAATGAACCTGATTTGGAATCGAAGTTCACACATGCAGATAAATCTTTCGCCAAAAGTTTTTTCAATTCACCTTTCACTTCAATGGAATAGGGGTCGGGACTTCCATTGTAATAAAGCTTAATCGTCTCTTTAAATTTACCAGTGCGAATAGGTCGTATGCTAAAATTTAAATGCAATGTGTCGCCCGCTGGAATGATTTTCTTCCCTACCGAGACGGTAAATTCAGGTGGTGCATCCGCTCGAAGTAGAATTAATGCTTTTGTTCCAGTATTCCGGATAAGCAAATACGAGTTTAAAAAACTAGCTTCTTGAACTTTTCCAAAATCGAGTTCTCGCGGCTCAGCTTGAGGAGTTTGAGCGAAGGAAAACACATCAAAAAAGATAAATAAGATTGATAGAACTAAAAAATTTAATGAGTAGTAATTCATTTCGTTTTCCTCTTTATTTTAAATTCATGCTTAATTCAAAAAAATGCAAGTGGTATTCGCATGTGGAATCAGAAATTTAACGAAAAACTTAGTTTCAGAGCTAGATTTAATCTCCAATCAGAAAATGCATAGTATCCTGAACGATAATATATTCCAATTCCATACCCTCCCGATTTAACAGCCAATAAATTATTTATTTGGATTCCACTTTCGAAATACCCTTTGTTGGCTTGCTTAAAAGAAATTCCTCTTTGATTTTGTAAGTTAACTTCTTTCATTCTCCCTAATAGGGTATTTTGTATAAGAACAAATCGGGGACTGAATTTTTTTATTTTGAAAAATGACCCAAAATCATGGCGAAAGAATCCAGAAATAAATGAGCTATTAGCAAATTCATTCATCGTCATAGTTTCGAAACAATTCATTGAAGCGGCATTGAAATCTGAGTTTTTACGCAGGTGCCCTCTACCATCAAATAGTCTTGAATAAGGAACATTTCCATCTACTATTCCTGCGAGAAGTTGATAGGTAGTTTTTCCGATTCTTCTCCATTGATGTTTATAATCACCTCTAAAAATAAATTTATTATACGTGGTAATGCCCCCTAAACTCAAATCTTCTCCATGAATAAATTCCAATCGTAACGTGGGATATTTTGATCCTATTAAAAGTTTGAGTTTTCCACTTTTGTAAAAGCGTTCTTTGTAAGTGTATGTATATGAGATTCCCGTTTCTATCCAACTGAATCGTATATTTTCAGGAAAATCGGAGAAGCTGTAGGAATATTTGGGCTGAACATGCGCCTGTCCAATAAATACATTGGTTTTTAAATACTTGAAACTTCTCCAATTTACATGTGCCTCCGTTCGTTCTTCCCAATCCATTCGATTCACTTGCACTTGCCTGATTTGTTCTGCTCGCTGTTGCTTGATATCATTTTCGAAAACTGTAGCTCCCGACTCCCACACATCATTCGAGTATAGTGGACGGAATTCTAATTCATGTTTGGGAAATAGATAAAATCTTCCTTCAAAACCGAATTTACTTGCTCGGTCTTTAAAACCGTAAGCGAAATATCCACCTACGCCAAAATGCTTAGAAAGTCTATCATTTGTTAATCCCCCGGCACCCAATCGAAATCCTTCGTAGTCATTTAATCGAAAGATGCGATTAATGTCTAAATCAAACCATCTAATTGGAAAATAACCTCGTGTTAGGGCCTCGAAACCAATAATTTTCCGTTCAATGTTTTCAGCTTTTGATAAACTATCGAGAAAATAATATGTGCGTTTTTCGCGTTCGCCGAGTTCCTCAATACGAACCTCTTTCCAAAACAAACTGTCTTTTTTGGAGGCATCTGATAAAACCTCCAATTCAATTTCGTTAAAAAGCTTAGGCGATAATTCGGGATTGATTTTCACATGTTGAATATACATCCTGCTTTCACCAAAAATTTTTTGTCCAGTAAACTGAATCTTCGAAAATGTAATATCGGTATTTAGTTGTTCTGGAAACCAAAAGCCTTGTTCATCACGTTTGTATTGCTGTTGAACAGACATTTGATTAGAAGAACTTTCTTCGTTGGGCGATGCAACAATATTTTGTAATGCATAATCGGGTGCTGAAACATATAAAACGCCTTTTAAACCCTCAATGTTTGAATTTTGTTTGGGCTTAAATCGAATAACATATATACTGTCACGACCTTGTAAAAGCGTGTCCTCAAGAATAAACGAATACACATCCTCGCTGTTTTTACTTATCGGATTGAGCAGTGTCTTACCGTCAATTTCAATCCAAGGAGCATAAAAACCGAATGGCTGAAACTGAAGTGCAAGCATGAAAACAGACGCTTGTTCAACTCCAGAAACACGAGATGCCAGGACATTTTCTTTCACTTTCCCTTTTCGAAATAAACGTTCGTTCGAAGATTCAATGAGAAAAATATGCTGCTGCTGAAAAAAACTATCCGCCTTGTTGGCTTTTCGAATATCCTCTTCGTCCACAAGTAACAAAGTGGTGTCTTTTCTTCCTGTTAAAACGAGTTTGTTATAGGTGTTGCAGCTGTATGAATCGTAGTTTTCTGGATCATGAATTTTTCTGTTTGTCCAGGTTTGACGAATAATTCGATGCGCCGGATTTTCTCCTGCACGTACTTCAAATTCCCGAAGCTGTAATGAAGAAGGACGCATTTCGATGCGCAATTTCGAATGGGGAGCTTCATTGAACTGACGCACTTCCTTCTTAAAACCAAGCGAAGAACATTGAATAGTTGCAGGAAAACCATTGGGCAAATCGAGTGAAAACTGCCCGTCAATATCGCTCATAGTTGATGCGTTTGGATAGCCTTCAACCGAAATACTCACAAAAGCGAGTGGACGTTTTTGCAGCGAATCCAATACAAAGCCCTGTATTTTGCTTTGAGCGCAAAGCTCCGAGACAAGCAACATGAAAAACAAAAACCGCTGCAGCATTTGGCGAAGATAATCGATTCCAATTTTCCGCAATCATTTCCTTTCAATGCATAACGTTTTGCGGATTAGCCGAAGTTTGTTATTAGTGATAGAAATACTTCAATTAAAAGCAAGCTAAAAAGAAATGTAAATTTTCAAATTTTGGTTTGCTGATGCCCTTCTTTAAGGCTCAACGATTCTAATTTTTCCGTCTTCGCTTATCACTAGCTTTTGTCCAAGAGATTTTTTTTTCTCAATTAATTTTTGAGAGGATATTTCAATAGCTCTTTTTATTCTTTCTTTCAGAATTTCTTTCTCTTTACTGCTCATTCGAAATCTTTTTTAATGCGTTGAACTTTTGAGAATTGTGTATTGTAAATAATTCATTTTCTATTTCTTTTTCTGCAATCAATTCGTTTTAATGCTTAACGTATTTTGAAGAGTCGATGGTTGGGATTTTAAAGTATGAAGCTCAAACAAACATTAAAGTAACAAAGAAACGTAAAACTCCAAACTTAGATTTTACCCAACTTTTTGGATGAGCACTTTTTTCTGTAGAGGCTTTATTTCTCGTTCGTCTCATTGTTAAACAGTTCGTGTAGTTTTTGTTGTAAAAGCTTCTTGTCAGGAAGTTGTGTTTTATACTCAGCAACCATTGTCGGGGAAAGGCTTCTACTTAATGCATATTCAACTACTTCGCTGTCCTTGTCCTTGCATAGTAAAACTCCAATACTCGGATTTTCATTTGGTTTTTTAATGTCCCGATCCAATGCTTCCAAGTAAAAGTTAAGTTGTCCCAAATGATCAGGTTTAAATTTATCTGCTTTGAGTTCAAAAGCAACTATGCATTGGAGTCCTCTGTGGTAAAATAGAAGATCAATGTAAAAATCGCTGTTGCCAACTTGCAACTTATATTCTTC
>CAXNGM010000195.1:0-5024 GCA_964201695.1 Bacteroidia bacterium
GCGAATATTCTCCACAATGGAATTTTCTACTACAGGATTTTTAAAGAAACTTCCAGCATTTCCAATCACAGCAGGATCTGGTAGTTTTGACTTTCGAATGGCAATGACGGCATTACTCACATCGCGAATGCTTGGGTTCTGAATGCCCATCTTCTCCAATTCTTGTGAAATTGCCCCGTACGAAGTTTTGATTTGGTGATCTTTACTTGAAAGTTTAAATTTTGCTGAAAGTATGATGTATCGGCCTTTTGCTTCGTGTTTGAAAATGCTTTCCCGATAGCCGAATTTACATTGTTGCGCATCAAATTCATGGATGCTTCCATCCTGAATATCCATCGCCCGAAGGGAATAAAATGTGTCTTTAATTTCACATCCATACGCACCAATATTTTGCATGGGAGATGCACCCACACTGCCTGGAATCAGTGATAAATTCTCAAGTCCGCCCCAATCGTTTGCAATGCAGTGTTGAACAAAGGCATGCCAATTTTCGCCAGCCGATACTTCCACCAAAACTTCCTTGGAACTAAAAATTTCTGATCGGATTCCCTGTAGTTTATTCTGTATGATTAAGCCTGAATAATCTTGAGTGAGTAAAATATTTGAACCGCCACCCAAAATCATCAACGGAAGCGAATTCTTTTCCCTGTATTCCAATGCAGTGCTTAAATCAAGTTCATTAACAGCTTCGGTCCAGAATGAAGTATACGCTTCGATTCCAAATGTTGTATGTGTTTTAAGGGAAATGTGCTGCTGGATATTCATATTCTTTATTCAAGAAATTGGAATCATTTTTTGGAAATGTCAGTAACGGAATGATCAGCTTTTGAAGAATTGGCGACAGTATTTCTTTTCATCAAAGCGGCAGTTAGCAAGCTCAAAACAGTTCCTGAAATTATACTTACTAAAAAAGTTAGTTTGATATAAGAATAAGTAGAAAAAAACTTTGTTGTTTCTTCTATCATTTTCTCTTTATCGACAACCGAAATATTGTAATCTTCAATCATCACTTTTGAATGCGCTAACATGGTTGATAAAAATAAAGGATTGACAACAGATACGTACAATAAAACTACAATAGGACTTAAAATACAAATTGTCGAAGTTACAATGAGGCCAGTTTTTAAAGCCTGTATGAATGAAATTTTACCTGCATATTCTTTGTCGCGTTTCAACTTCATGCTCCAGTATATTCCCAAAAACGGAATAGTAAAAATCAACCAAAAGAAAAATGGATAGTAATCGATTCGCGTAGTGTGAAAACCTAAGAAAAATTCTAAAAGAAGCCACAAAAACAAACCTAATGAGAGCAGAATTCCGGTTCGTATTTCAGATTTAAAATTCATCTTGCTTATAATTATTGCCGAAAGATAGGAAAATCGAACGTTCATCTAATTTCCTTCCCTAACTTCGCAGCATGCCAATCAAAATGAGAGTTCTTGTTACATTAAGTAATGATTTGGTTACCGATCAACGTGTCCAAAAGGTTTGCAACTCCTTGGTTGAATGGGGGCACCAGCCAGTTCTTATTGGCCGACAATTGCCTAACAGCATGCCTTTGCCAGAATGGTCGTTTAAGGCAGTTCGTATGAACCTGTTTTTCCGAAGCGGCCCACTTTTTTACGCCGAATTGAACTTTCGCTTGTTTTTCAAACTCCTATTCTCCACATGCGATGCCATTCATGCCAACGATCTCGACACTTTGCTGCCAGCATATTTAGTTTCCCGAATTCGCAATAAACAACTCGTTTACGATACCCACGAGTATTTTACCGAAGTGCCAGAGTTGGTTAAACGACCCAAAGTTCAATCAATTTGGAAACGAATCGAATCCAACATTTTTCCTAAACTTTCCAAAATTGTAACGGTCAATGAATCCATTGCTAGTTTGTATGAGCAAGCATACGGGAAAAAATTGGAGGTCATGCGAAATATTCCACGAGCCATTCAGATTCAAAAGAAATCGCGAAACGAATTGGGCCTGCCTGAAAATACTTTCATTATTATACTCCAAGGTAATGGAATTAACATCGATCGTGGAGGAGAAGAAGCGGTTATGATGATGCATCATCTTGAAAATGCACTGCTCTTGATTGCCGGTTCGGGCGATGTAATTACGGAATTGAAAAAATATGTAATCGAGCACCAACTTCAAAAAAAAGTGCGCTTCTTAAGTCGCATGCCTTATGCCGAATTGATGACATACACGGCTTGTTCCGACTTAGGATTAGCCCTCGATAAAAACACCAACATCAATTACCGATTCAGTTTACCTAATAAAGTTTTCGATTATATACATGCGGGTATTCCGCTGTTAGCAAGCGATTTAATTGAAGTAAGACGCATTATTGAAGAAAATAAAGTAGGGCTCATTGCTCAAAATCATCAACCCGAACATCTTTCTGATTTAGTGAAAGAGTTGATTATTGATAAAGTAAAGCAAGCCGATTTTCGAGAAAATTGCAAACAAGCATCCCTTCATCTCTATTGGGAAAACGAAGTGCTCTCGATCCAAAAATGGTATAGTTAAGGTTTCTAAAAACTACGTATAATTGCAGCCTGATGGCCTCTAAAAAAATTCTATACTACCTTTCAAATCAGCACAATTTAACGGTTAAGTTGATGATTTTCTTTGTCAGCGTGGCAAGCATGGTGTATGTGATGCCACGAGAAGGAAAGTTTCGTTTTGAATTTGTGAAAGGGAAAGTATGGCTGCACAAAGATTATGTCGCCCCGTTCGATTTTGCAATCAATAAATCGGATCAAGAAATTCGAGAAGAAACACAACTTATCGAGCATGCAGGAAAGAAATACTATGTGTTTGATGAGCAGGTTCTTTCCGAAAAACAGCGAAGTTTATCAGCCGAACTCGATTCATTTACTCGCCGGTTAACAGGAGTTGAATCAAAAGCATATTCGCCAATAAGCAACGATAGGCAATTGATTTTAGAAAATGGGCCGCTGTGGTTGATGGAGATTTACAGCCGTGGCATCATTCAAAACATGATTAACACCCAAGCCGATGTTCAAGGAAGCTTGTTGGTGGAAATGAAAAAAAATGTCGCCGAAGAAAAACACATTTCCGACTATTTTTCGAAGGATGCTGCGATGAATCACATTGCGCAACACCTGTATAAATCGAATGCTTGGACTGATCCCGAGTTGAAACTTTTCTTCGAACGATTTATATCACCCAATGTTTTTTACAGTGATCAACTCACACAATCGGCCCGTAAAAAAGCCATTGAGAACATTTCCTTAACACGAGGAATGGTAAGTAAGGGCGAACTCATTATCTCGAAGGGAGAATTGGTAACACCCGAAAAATTCCAGATTATGGAATCGGTTCGTTTGGAATATGAAGCTCAAGTTGGTTCATTAAAAATTGATTCCTTTTGGGTCATAGCCGGACAAGCAATTATGGTGGGTGTGTTGCTTTCCATGTTGCTGATGTTTCTAATAATCCTTCGTCGTGATTTATTTGAAGATTCCATCAAGTTAAGTTTCCTGTTTTCCTTGGTGGTGGTAGAAGTCGTTTTGGTAAGTTTCATGGTCCGTTTTAATGTGCTGAGTATTTACCTGTTTCCATTTTGCATCATGCCCATAATCATTCGTGCATTTTTCGATACGCGATTGGCCATGTTTGCTCATTTGTTAACTATCATGATTGTGGGTTTCTTGGTGCCCAATCCCTTTGAATTCTTCACTATTCAAATGCTTGGAGGAATTGCCTGTATTTTCAGCATTGTGAACATGCGCAAACGATCACAATTGTTCATCACCATTTCATTGCTCACATTGGTGTATTTAGCATGTTATGTTGGTATTACGCTCATGGTAGAAGGACAATTAGAAGCCTTGAAAATCCGTGAAATGTTTTGGTTAGCAGGAAGTGCATCTCTTTCACTTTTCTCGTATCCAATCATTTATTTTATTGAAAAAGTTTTTGGGTATACCAGTGATGTTTCTTTATTGGAATTATCGGATACCAATAATCCGCTGTTGAAACAATTGGCATTTCAAGCACCTGGTACTTTTCAGCATTCTTTGCAAGTGGCAAATCTTGCGGAAGCGGCTATTTCTCGCATTGGCGGAAATGCACTCTTAACCCGAACAGGAGCTTTGTACCACGATATTGGTAAGATGGAATTAGCGCGTTACTTTATTGAGAACCAAGTAACCAGTGTAAATCCACACGACGAGCTCGACTTTGATGAAAGCGCTCGACTCATTGTGAGTCATGTAAAGCATGGAATCCAGCTTGCTCGCAAAAACGCATTACCCGAAAAGATTATCGATTTCATTCGAACGCATCATGGAACCAGTCGTGTTCAATATTTTTATCGTTCGTTTTTGCGTAATTATCCGGATGTTGAGGTCGATGAAAATGCATTTCGTTATCCTGGTCCAATCCCGTTTTCAAGAGAAACTGTGGTGGTGATGATGGCCGATGCTGTTGAAGCTACATCACGAAGTTTAAAAGTGGTGAATAGTGAAACGATTGATAAACTGGTGGAAGATACCATTCGTTTTCAGATTGAGGAAAATCAATACATCAATGCCAATATTACTTTTCGCGATATCAATGCAATTAAAAAGATATTCAAGAAAATGTTGATGAATATTTATCACGTTCGGGTTGAATATCCTAAATGATTTTTAATCTAATTCTTTAAAACAATTGAATGTTTAAGTATTTGTTTCTATAATATTAACAAATAACTTTTATTCTCAAAATCATCTTCAAATTGTCAGCACATCAGCACATCTCCCGATAGCTATCATGACCCATCAGAACATCAAAATCATCTTCAAATCTTCAAATTATCAATCCGATAGCTATCGGATCTTCAAATTATCAGCACTTCACTTTAACATCATTTTTCATTAAAATCCACAATAGTCTTAGCAATCATTTCGGGTTCTAATGTATCGAAATGAACAATTGAAATTCTGGCTTTATCTCGCGACGATTGACCATAAGCGTACGATTGATCATAGTAATTCAATGTGATTTCGGCTAC
>CAXNGM010000196.1:0-4965 GCA_964201695.1 Bacteroidia bacterium
TTGAACTTTAAAGGGAATTTTGTTTCGGCAGGAATTTTTCCGGATTTGCGAGAAGATTTGCGTTTACAGGAAGATTTTTCACTAGGATTTAAACGCACAACTGAGGAGGAAGGACTTCCGATTTATCAGAGCAAAGGCATGTTTGTCAATAATATACAAATGAGTCATAAAGGACTTCGCGGTGATGGAGAGATTAAATATTTAACTACATCAGCAAAGTCTAACGATTTTGTTTTCTTTCCAGATTCAGTCAATGCATTATGCCGAAGTTTAACTGTAAAAGCCGCACAACAAGGAAATGTTGAATTCCCAGATGTTGAAGCCGCTGATGTAAAATTGCATTGGGAGCCCTATCAACCCAATAAGTTTGAAGTTGCTCAAACTTCGCAAGCTATTGTGATGTATTCTGGAGAATCGAAGTTAAATGGAAAAATTTCAATCGGTGAAACAGGAATGACAGGGGCCGGAATGCTTGAATTTGCCAGTGCCGAAGTTGCTTCCAAGAATTTCAGATTCCGTAAAGAAGATTTCAAATCGGATACCGCATCGTTTGCATTTACTGCTCGCGATGAAACGAAAAATGATGGAACAAAAGAAGTGGCCATCAAAACCGATAACGTAAAAGCCGATGTGAGCTTCAAGAATCGGCAAGGTCAGTTCAAATCCAATTCAGCCGACTCATATATCGAATTCCCTGTCAACAAATACATTGCATACATGGATGAACTTCGATGGTACATGGATAAAAATGAAGTTGATATGAATTCATCGATGAACGAAATCGATTTGATTGGTTCTAGGTTCGTTTCCATCAGACCCGATCAAGATTCTATTACGTTTGTAGCTCCTAAGGCAAAATATGCCTTGTCGGACCGAACCATCCGAACCGACGGTGTTAAATTGATTCGTGTTGCTGACGCTACTATTTATCCTGCCGAAGAGAAAATTAATATCGAACGAAATGCAGTCATGACGACGCTGAAAAATTCGCGTTTAAATGCAAATAACGACTTGAAATACCATGACATTTACGATGCAACAATTGATATTACTGCAAAACGAAAATACACCGCAAGTGGAAGCTACGACTTTGAAGATGAGCTAGGTAAGGTCCAGAAGATCGTATTCAGCAAAATAAGTCAGGATTCGGCAGGCAATACAATTGGATCAGGTGATATAGATGAAACGTTAAACTTCACTTTTAGTCCAAACTTCGAATTCAAAGGCAAAGTGAATCTCTTCGCTCCCGATAAAAGCTTAACATTCGATGGAGGTGTTCGCATTGTGCATGGTTGCGCTACTTTGAATAAAAACTGGCTCAAATTTAAAGCACCCATCGACCCAAGCGATATACAAATTCCGGTTGACTCAATTCCGCGTAGCTTAGACAATGAGAAGCTAATGGCGGGTCTTGTTTTGGTAAAAGATTCAACGCACGTATACCCAGTTTTCATGTCGAAAAAAGAAAAAACTGGAGACCAAGAAATCTTGAATTCTCGAGGTTTATTGAAATTCAACAAGACAACTCAAGAATTTCAACTTACAAGCAAAGCAAAATTTGCCGATCCTGAATTAGCCGACGATTTTGTTTCCATGAAGCAGTCGAATTGCGATGTTTCGGGTGAAGGCAATCTTAATTTCGGATTAGATTTAGGTCAGATTAAACTTCAAACTTTTGGGAAAGCATCACACAGTATTGCAAGTGATGAAACCAAGTTTAAAGCAATCATAGCCATTGACTTTTTCTTTGCATCAGAACTTTGGAAGATGATTGAAGAAGGCATTGCAGCTAGCAGCAGTTTGCAAGCATCTGATATTGCCTCGAGCGATTACAAAAAATCATTAACCGGATTAATTGGAAAAGAATCGTCCGATCGAATATTGAAAGATTTAGCATCCACAGGAACCATTAAACGTTTTCCTGATGAGTTAAATAAATCAATCGTTTTCACAAATGTTGAAATGAAATGGAACACAGAAACACGTTCATACATTTCAGAGGGATGGCTGTCAGTTTCGAATATCGGCAAAACACCAATCAACAAAGTAATAAAAGGTAAAATCGAACTGGTGAAAAAACGCGGCGGTGACATCTTAAATTTTTACATTGAGCTCGAGTCACAGAAATGGTATTTCTTCAACTACACCAGAAATATCATGAGTGTAATAGCTGCAGAAGAAACGTTCAATAAAGTTGTAAGAGAGCTAGATGCTAAAAAACGTTCGGTGGATGGTGAAAATGGAAAACCTCCGTATCAATTTATGATTGGTATAGAAAAACGCAAACGCGATTTCTTGGAACGATAGAAAGGTTAATTCTAAATGATAAATTAACATCAACTTGCTATTGCTTTATAATATGAGTCTGCCTCATTTTTTTCTTTAAAACTTCCTTCAGGGGTTAAGTTATCGATTTATTAATTTGATTTTGTTAGCTTTTTAACCTTCGTTTTTTTGTCTTCTTGGATAATAGTAATAAACAAACAATCTTAAAATACAATTAAACTATTCAGAAATATTGTTTTACTTATTTTCATTGTAACAAGTTTTTGTTTTAGGTTGATTGTAAATTATAATGTTTCCTTTAAAGTTTCGCTTTTCTACTTTTATATTAAGACCTTCTGTTTTTTATTTTAGCTGAATGTGAATGTGGTCATCATGTCTAACTGCATGACAACCGTGAAACCTTATTTTTTCAGAAGCCAAATTTAAACGTGTCTTTAAATGTGGCTCAATAAATATTTTTCCTATGGTTGACTGTTTCGCAAAAAGGGTTACCAGTTCTTTAGTCTTGTCGTTATCAAATGCAAAGTCCTGTTTGCTATCCTGAGAAATAACTTTAGTCAAAAAACTATATTGCCAATTTCCTTTATCTGCGCAATAGTCAGCGGTATTTTTTTCATTAGGTCTTGGCTCTTCGCAAATGCCATAACCAATAAAAGAAGGACAATCATTTGTCGGTTCGTTGGTCTTGCTGTCCCGGTAGCAAAATGAAAGGTCAAGTTTTTTGCCGTCATTGTGGCTTAGGTGAGGAATAAGAGGGAACTTATTAATGAATGGAAAGTTAGCTTCTAAATAGTTAACCGTTGTTCCAGGATATTTTTCATTCATTTGTTTTGCAACTTCAAATGCTGTTAACTTTAATTCTTCTCTAACATAGTTGCGGTTGAGTATGCATGTTAATATGTTTAGCGGTTGCAGATGGCTTGTCTCTGTCAACGGCAGTGGCACTCGTCCCAATGGCTTAGCAATTAGAGGCACTATAAAAAATGTGGTAAAGAAATAAAGGCTTAAAAAAGAAGTAAATCGATAAGTCGCTTTTAAATAGGATTTGCTTGCCCACTTATCAGTCCATTGATGGGTCAAAATTGAAATCAGATAAATAATTCCACCTACCTGAGTCAATACAGTCAACAAGCAGAAGAATATTATTTTCAGAGTAACCCTTATAAGTTTCATAACGCTTTATGGCTTAAAAAAGGTTTGCATAAATTGCATATCCAGCTTTTGGCTTAATCGGTGTTACTGTAAGTTTTATTTTTCTGAAAGTTTATAATAATCATTATTCCAACCCTGCTCTATAGACATTTCAAGGTCCATCTTCATTTCATCTAATTTATTTAATTCGTAATTACAAATTGCTCGATTGTAATATACAAATCCTCTCGAAAATCCGTTCTCTATGGCTTTTGTATAATAATATTTTGCTTTATCGAAACATTTAAAACCTCCTCTATAACAGTTGCCAAGATCAGAATACGCCCCACCGTTAGCTGGGTGTAAATTAATGGCTTGTTCAAAATTAACAACAGCTTCATAGCTTTTTTCACCAGCTTGATCGACATATTGCCATGCTTTATTGAAATAATAATTATAGTCTTGCCCATTAAGAATTTTATTTTTAGCTGAATTGTAACTAGCTAAATTAAAATTCGAACATCCCTTTTCTTTCAAATATTCCAATGTTCCATTCGATTTTAGAATAACATTTTTATCTGATTTTTTCAGAGCTACTTGATTTTGACAAACAGCAGCTGAAGCATATAATATCACAAACATTGAAATGACTGATTTTTTCATTTTCATAATTTTATATTTTTTGAATGGTAGTATCAGCTTGCCATTACAACATGAATATCCGAATTGATTCATTTATTGCTTCAATTTGAGTTTTACGATTTATCGTTTCTCTTGGTCTTTCGTTAATCCAACGTTAAATTTTACTGAATCTTGCTTACTTATATTTCCAAAGTCTGCTTCCTCTGGAAAAAATCTTTGACCAGTTCATTTATTGTAACAACAGCAACTTGATGTTAATTAACTAAAAAAATATTTGACATAGTTTAATGAGCAGACTCCTTTAATTTTTCAAAATAAGGAAATTCGTTTATTTCTTTGTTATTCTAACGAATTCACCACCCATAATTCGGTAATTAAATTTTCCAATTTTAATTTCTTGTCCTTCGCTCATTTTGGCTATGTTAGTTATATCTTGTTCGATTGTATGAATGCTACCCTTTGTCTTCCATGCAATAAGCAAATAGTCCTCCAGCACCCAACCATCAATTGCTCCACATAAAATAATATGTACTGGTTGGTTGAATTTGCTTAACAAAGAAATGTCTTTTACTGGTGCATGATTATCTACTATAGAAACAATCTCTTTAAATGGTTTTGCCATATTTACTCCCTTAATAAGTGCTTCCATATTATTCTCAGGGCAGTCACCACCGCTTCCTCTTGAAGAAACTCTAGAAACAAATGCACTTAAGCTATCTATACCTTTTGATGGGGAATAATAAATCCCTCCAGTTTTACCAATAATTTTCTCATTATCTTTTTTCTCATCTCCATCGTTAAAGAAAACGAACTGTAAATTTTGTTCTTTTTTGTAATTTAATTGATACCAAATTGAAAGCTGCACCGCATAAGGTTGCATACTACCGGTTAAATCACAAACAATAA
>CAXNGM010000197.1:0-4959 GCA_964201695.1 Bacteroidia bacterium
GTTGATACTGTAAATTGCTTGTGCTGGGCCATTTCTTTGCCTCTATCGTATGTCAGTGATCTCTTTAAATCTCGAGGCATTGATTGCAGTTTTTTAGCAAAAGCTTTACGCACAGATTCGGCATCCTTTCCTTCCAAATGAACCAGAAGTAAGTATCTTGTGCTTCGCTCAACCAGTGTTCCTAATGCTGATTTGTGGTCTTTTCCTACAATTAAATCTCCTTCCCAATGGCCTGGAACAGATCTGTCGGCAACTTCTGCAGGACGCTGCTCAATAGAAATCATATCTGGGATTGTTCCTCGCTTTTCCAATTCCATTCCTCGTTTCTGACGTTTAGGTTTGTGCTGTCGAAGCATTGAAATCAACTCCTTTTTCAGCTCGCCTTTGGCCTGAACATAAATGTATTGATAGATAGTTTCGTGAGATACGGACATGTTCTTGTTTTTCTTAAGCCAAGTGCTGATCTTCTGTGGCGACCATCGTTTTTTTAGTTTAGGGATGACGAATTTAAGCATTCCATTTTGTTCTAGAATCAATGGCTTTCTATGGCTTGTTTGCGCCTGCTCGTTTGCCCTTTGGTGGGCAACGGCAGCCGAATAAACATGCTCTCCAAGGTCAATGATTGAGCCTCGACTAACCTCTCTGCTGATCGTTCCTTTACTTCGATTTAATTCATTGGCGATTGATTGATAATCCCAATTCTCTTTTAATCGGATAGAAATAAGTACTCTTTCTTCGTAATTAATGCGTTGATATACCATTGTGAAAAATTAGAAATTGTTATTCTAATTGTTGCAATAGCAAGTTGATGTTAATAAATGAAAACCAAAATATATCAAATTTACTTTGTTTTCAATCGAATTATATTTAACACATTTATCATGATTTTTTGAAATACTTAGTATTTCACTACTTAAATGTTCGATTAATTTACTTTCTTCTCCGCTGTATAATGAAGAATTTATTTCTAAACGACCCAATAAATCATTAGCAATTCTATTAAGACACTTATCCTCAATATTAAATGGACTAAGCATTTTTCTGAATGCATTATAATATTCAGTAATTGTATAATTGGTTTCTTGTTCTTCGCTTTTTCCTAATTTAAGTTGAAGCAATTTTAGTCTGTATCCAATTATTATTTCATCTGCCGAAGCGTCCTCAGAAACATTTAATATTTTCGAGTATGTTGTTCGTTCAGTTTTTGTCATTGTTTATTATATATATGGTACGCTCCATATGTTTTATTACGAACTCATTAATGTTGCATAACGTTTTGCAGCTACCCGAAGGGCGGGACTTTTACCACAAAACTTGATTTGAAAAACTAATGTTTGGTTAACCACAAAACTGTCTTTGGAACACGAAACCCCGCCTTTTGGGTAGGTGCTGTTATGCAACGTAAATTAGACTTCTTCAAAATAATCATAGTCAATTTTCTTTACTTGATATTCATTTATTGGAGAGAGTCCCACATTATACTCTATCATAAGATTTGCTAATTGCTCTCCATTTATTAACACTATTTTGTATTCAACTTGAGTAACGAAATCATATACACTTTGAGGGAATGTCGAAGTCGCTATAAAGATGCCCTTTTTTGCTTTTTTAGATGCTAATGCTCCGGTGAAGTCTCTGATTTCTTTTACTGGAACTGGGTTCTCCCATTTTTTGGCTTGCATATAAATTGTGTCAAGTCCAAGTTTATCTTCCTTAACAATACCATCGATTCCACCGTCACCCGATTTTCCCAAAGCTTGTCCTGCGTCTTTCCGTGAACCACCGTAACCCATTCTGACAATTAAGTCTACAACAAGCTTTTCGAAAAATGCCGGTGAACAATTCTTAACAACATCTAGAACTTCTTTTGCTAATTCAGATCTTAACTTTTGGTAAGCATATTCAAGTGCTTCTTCAGGAGTCTTGTTTGTTGCGACTTCAGGATTTTCTCCTTTTTGCTCTTCCCCATTCTCTTTTGTTTTCTTGATTGATTTGAAGTCAACAAATTCTTGATAGCGAATAAGATATTGAGATGTTATTTCTTTTGGATTTTCTTTTAATAATGCAAGTCCGCGTTCTGTTATTTGAAATCGTGCTCTTAAAGGTGTCGAAAGTAACCCGGCTTTCTTCATGTAAGTCCTTGCCCAACCAAGCCTATTACGGAAAACTGGTTGCTGTCCACTTGGCAACAGTTCACTTCTCTCTTCCTCCGACAACTCGAATTGTTGAGATAAAATATCATCTGCTTCTTGCAGCGAATGTTCCTTTTTGTCACCAAGCAACTTTAGCAAGGGAAGCATTATTTCTTCGTAAGATGGAATCATGGTTGTGTGTTATTATTTATGTTGCATAACGTTTTGCGTGTAGGCGATGTTGCCTTGTGTTGCCCCGCATGTGCGGGGGCAAGGCAATATTGCTTACACGCTGTTATGGGCTGGTTGTTTATCTTCCTACTTTTGAAAATCTTGATATAATTTCATTATTCTTGGGCTAATTAATTCTAGCTTGTACTTATAGTTTTGAATTTCATCTTTCATTTCATTCGTCAGAGAATCTTTACTTTGTTCTAAAAGTTCCAAAGAATTTATACAAATTACATAATTAGCAACAGCAATTTCGGATCCTTTAACTGTTAAAGAAATTGGGTCATCAATTATTTTATTCATTAAACCATAATTGGTCTTCATATATTCAAAACATCTTTTTGCCATATTATGCTCCATAGGTATATTTATATCCTTATTTATAATTTTCATCATTAAGTCATCATCACTTAATAAGGATGATGAATCGATATTTTTAATATTATAATTCTCTGTGATTTTATTCTCGATATTATTCTCTTGATGATAATTAAATGGATTACCCTTAAAGACATGACTTAGATCAGTTACCACGAATATTAATACCAATCCTATTAAAAAAGACCAAATAATTAAATGTTCATTTTTTTTAAATTTATAAAGTAATAACACGCCCCCCATGATTAAAAAAAACACGCCAAATCCAATATGGGCATAATAATTTTCTACATTTTTAATCTTGATATTATTCGGAAATATAAATTCAACAATTTGATAATGAAATGGAGTGCATTTAAATAGAACTGAATCTCCAACCATTATTGAATTATAAACATCAGAATCAACATATTGGTGACCTTTTTCGAAATTTAAACGATAGGAATAGCGATCAGTTTTTTCACTGAAATCTTTTTCTTTTTCAATGCAGACCTGTTTAATTATTTTGGGATTAATAAAAGACTCAAAAACTATTAGAAACCCTTGCATAAAACAAACCATAGCTGCTATCCTTAAAGAATATGCCCATATTTTATTTGGTTTGTACATAAAATTTACAGCTTTCCGAGAATCCTAATTAAAATACCAAATGCAAAACCCCAAGAAGCAAGTTGAATATATCTTTTTGCTTTGTTAGGAAATTCTTTGCGATTATTAAAGTGCATAATTAACCCTGCAATTGGCATTAGAAAAGCAAGAATTTGCCATCCAATTCCTGCGTCTTCTTCCAATGAAGAAGTTAAGTTTTCAATATGGATAGCATTTTGTAAATTAAAATCAGTATCTTTTATTTGTTTCCATTTCCCCCATTCTTCAGTCCAAATTTCAGTATTAAGACCTATTTTCTTTTCATCTATCAAACTTTGAACATCTTCTCTAGTGTAGCTCTGAGTATACTGATCGTTTTGATTAATTAGAAAATTCATGACATGTAATTTATTTTGTCTTACTCGTTTGGCTTTTCAGTTTCGCCCCGTTTTTTTGAGTGGGTTCTGGACTCCACTTATTTGTCAATTTTACGAAAAATATTTTATGAACTATCAAAGTTGTCTTTTGGTGGTTCTCTTGTTTGTCCGTTATTTTTCGTCAACTTGCCCATAACGTTTCGCGTGTAGGCGATGTTGCCTTGTGTTGCGCCTGCGGCAAGGCAATATTGCTTACACGCTGTTATATGCAGTTAATACATTGAGATAGAAAATCACATTTAAAAGATTTGATTAAAATTGGTATTAATTTATAAAAATGTTCTTTTTGTTCAGTTGAATATATTATTTCTAAAACACCTGTAAAACAATATGGTTGAGTATTTCTGCCATTCTCCCCCATGTGATTGTCTTCAGGTTTAAAATAAATTCCCTTTTTGTAAACTATCTCTCCGCTTTTATTAGTTCCTGATATTATTACCCAATCTTTTTTTGCTTCATTATAACTGACCGAAATATTTTCTTTCATTTTTTGAATCAAATCTTTCTTTTCCCAAATTGCGTTTGGGTCGTCAATCTGACTTGTCTCACTGAAATGCAAAATAATCCTAGAGTTTAATTTCTCAGAATAATACTCATTTTCTTTAATCAATTTAAATAATCCTTTTGGAATATCAATGGTATATAGACCATTTTCACTATTAAAAGACTCCATATTTTTATAGTCAATATTCACAGATTTACTTGTCATTTTAGCGGTGTCTGCTTTAGTATCAATAATCGAACTATCAGATATCTTAGTATCATTTTTTTCGTTTTGGCAGCTAAAAAAAAGTAGCGTCAAACTTAAAGCACTTAAAATTATTGTTCTCATCTCATTTTGTTTTTAATTGCATATAACGTTTCGCGCACAGGCGCGGTTTGGGATTGGTGACCGAAATCAATCAATTTACGACCAAGTTACAAAGAAACCCAAATCATCAAACTTCCGAAATGCCCAAATTGCGCTTGTGCGCTGTTATATGCAGGCGGGATTTCCAGGATTTAATCGTCGAGGTTTTTGATTTTCAAGGGTAATAATTCCTACAAAAGCTGTCAAGTCGAAGTCACGATTTATTTCGCTTGTCTGCTTGGCACTCTGAGAGAACACGTGGTTGTCAGATAGAATTTGATACACAAAACTATGTCCGTAAAATTCTAAGATTCATGGTGCACTTTTTGAAACGATCTTAGTT
>CAXNGM010000198.1:0-4946 GCA_964201695.1 Bacteroidia bacterium
TGAAGAAGGGAATGTAGATGGAAATATAGAAGGAGCAAATGAACCGAATTCAGATCAACCAACTGAAGAATAAAAAATAACATATATGAAAAGAATCCCCCTGTTGTTCGTAGCAATTTCATTAGGGTTGCATGTTCAAGCTCAGCAAAGTAAGGTTGTAAGCGCTTATAATTATCTGGGTTATTATAACCAAGATAAAACGGATATTGAGAATTTGAAGAAAGCACGAGAGAATATCGATCAAGCTTCTACAAATGAAAGTACTTCTCAAAAAGCCAAAACATGGTATTATCGAGGTAATGTTTATTGGGTAATTCAGGAAAGTAAAAATCCAGAATTGATGGAAGCGACGGTAAATCCGCTTTTAACCGCGGTTGAATCGTATAAGAAAGTATATGAATTAGATGCTAAATACGAATATGCAGAGGACAGCTACGAAAAAGCAATGATGGGCTACCGTAATTTGGGAATTATGGCTTTCAATAAAAATGATTTCAATGCTGCTTTGGGTTATTTTGAAAGTACAACTGAATTATCAGAAAAAAAAGGAGTAATAGATACTTCCGCCATCGAAAATTCATCCATTGCTGCTATGCGTGCTGGAAATTCAGCTAAGTCGATACAGTATTTGAAGCAATTAATATCCTTCAACATCGATAAAGACGGAGCTCGTTTTATTCAATTAAGCAAAGCTTATAAATTAGCAGGAGATACCACGACAGCAATGCAATCTTTGATGGAAGGTCGAAGTAAGTTCCCAAGTGATCAGAATATACTAACAGAAGAGATTGATACATATCTTAAAAGTGGAAAGTCAGAAGAAGCTGAAAAAGTTTTGGCAATTGCAGTAAAGAAAGATTCATTAAATTATAAATTTCATTTTGCCTCAGGAGTTATCTTAGATAATTTAGGCAAGCGTGAACAATCAATATCAGCTTACAAGAAAACAATTGAAATAAATCCTGAATTTTGGGAAGCATATTTTAATATGGGAGCTATTTATTTAAACTCTGCAAAATTACTTCTTGATAAAGCTAATGCTGAAAAGGACATGAAGAAGTACGAAGCAGGAAAAAAGATAGCTGATGCAGAATTTAATTTGGCATTACCAAATTTAGAGAAAGCGTTAGAATTAGCACCGAAAGACAGTCCTGATTTATTGCCACTTTTAAATACTCTCAAAAAGATTTACACTATTCTTGGAATGAATGATAAATACAATGAGATGAAGAAACGTATTGAACAATAAAAACTAGAGGAGAGAGACAGATGTCTCTTTTCTTTTAAAAATGCTATTTAACATAATATTAATTATAGTACATTTATTTTGATTGAAATGATAGATAAATCAAGCATTCCATCATTGATTAACATATGAAGTCTCAGACCAAGAAAAATAAAATGTTAAAAAAAAGCTTATGATATTTTCTACATTATATTTGATAGAATCAAATTGAAACTACAAATCCAAGGTGCATTAAACTTTGTTAGTTTAACTAAAACACTTAGGTTTGCATCCCCAAATTGATTAAATGTTTTTTAATCATTGATATTAGACCAAATTAATCTAGCATAAATGAGTTGGTTCAGTAGAAAAAACAAAAATATAACCACATCTACATTGGAGAAAAAAGAAACTCCAGAAGGATTGTGGTATAAATGCCCATCGTGTAAAAAGATATTTGCCTCCATCGATCATGAAACGAACTTATGGGTTTGCTCCAATTGTGGATTTCATGAGCGCTTAAATTCTCGTGAGTATTTCAGTGTTTTATTTGATGATAACAAATTCGAAGAAATAATAAACAACATTCGTTCTGCTGACCCATTGGTGTTTGAAGACACTAAAAAATACAAAGATCGTTTGGTCGCAAGTATGGCCAAATCGGGTTATAAAGATGCTATTTCGGTTGGTGTTGGCATGATGGACGGTGTTAAAATCGTTATCGCTTGTATGAACTTCGAATTTATTGGAGGTTCAATGGGTTCTGTTGTTGGAGAGAAAATTTCCAGGTCGATTGATTATTCAATCAAACACAAGCTTCCCTTCATGATTATTAGTAAATCTGGAGGTGCTCGTATGATGGAAGCCGCATTTTCACTTATGCAAATGGCGAAGACATCAGCTAAACTCACACAATTAAGTGCCGCAGGTCTCCCCTACATTTCACTCCTCACCGACCCTACCACTGGCGGTGTTACGGCATCGTATGCCATGCTTGGTGATTTGAACATTGCAGAACCCGGTTCATTAATTGGATTCGCTGGTCCACGTGTTGTGAAAGAAACCATTGGTAAAGATCTTCCGGAAGGATTTCAAACCGCTGAATTTGTCCTTGAACATGGATTTTTAGATATAATTATTGAACGTCGAGATTTGAAAATTCAAATTGCGCAAATTGTTCGCATGTTGATGAAAAAAAACTGCAAACCGTTAATTAAAAATGCATTGAATTGATTTTTCGAAACAAAATCTCTGAGCTTTTCTCCATGATTCAACTTATTAACATTTGAAATGTTAATTTTTTCATTCAAATAGAATCATTGAAAGAAATTTTGCTTAGTTTTGCACTCCTGAAAAAGAAGAAACAATAAAAATGGGATTGACGTCAGAATTAAAAAAAGAACTCTTCACCAAATTTGGTGGATCTGAGACAAACACAGGCTCTACAGAAGCTCAAATTGCGATGTTTACACAACGCATATCCGATTTAACTGAACATTTGAAAGTCAACAAAAAAGACTTTGGAACTCAACGTTCATTGATTCGCCTGGTAGGAAAGCGTAGAAGTATGCTTGATTATCTTAAAGGTCGCGACATTGAAAAATATCGTGCGATTCTAAAAGAATTGAACATTCGTAAATAAGTTTTCGAAAAAGGCAATTCACGGATTGCCTTTTTCCTTTATTACACATTTTAAAATATCCTCTATTATGAATATTGGAGTGCGCAAGACATTTGCAATGCCCGATGGTCAAGAAGTGACTATTGAGACAGGCAAACTTGCCAAACAAGCCCACGGCTCTGTCGTGATTACCATGGGTGGCACCATGTTGTTGGCAGCTGTTGTCAGCAATGAAGACGCAAAAGAAGGTGTCGATTTTCTTCCTCTTACTGTTGAATATCAAGAGAAATATGGATCTGCGGGTCGTTTCCCTGGAGGTTTCTTCAAACGTGAAGCTCGTCCTTCTGAGAACGAAATTTTGATTTGTCGTTTGGTTGATCGCGCATTACGTCCACTTTTTCCGGATGATTACCATGCTGATACAACGATTACGATAAACTTGATTTCTTCAGATCGTCTGCAATTACCAGATTCACTTGCATGTCTTGCCGCTTCTGCTGCATTGGCTGTAAGTAACATTCCGTTTAACGGACCTGTTTCTGAAGTTCGCGTAGCTCGTATCAATGGTCAAATGATTATCAATCCAAACATTGAAGCTTTGAAAGAGGCTGATTTGGATATTATCGTTGCTGCATCACAAGATAGTATTGTGATGGTAGAAGGTGAAATGAAGGAAGTGCAAGAAAATGATATGCTTGAAGCAATCAAATTAGCACACGAAGCAATTAAAGTTCAGATCAATGCGATTAACGAACTTGCTGCACTAGTTCCTGCATCTCAACCGAAACGCATTTATAGCCATGAAACACATAACGAAGAAGTTCGTGCTGCTGTTCATGCATTTTGTTTAGACAAATGTGCTGCAATTGCCCGCTCTGGGAATGATGATAAACACGCTCGTTCTGCAGCATTCAAAGCAGTTAAGGCAGAGTTTATTGAAAGTCTTTCTGAAGAAGAATTGGCAGTAGCAAAACCTTTTATTAGTGTTTATTTCCACGATGTTGAGAAGAAAGCTGTTCGTCAAGTGATCTTGAATGAAGGCAAACGTTTGGATGGACGAAATACAACAACGATTCGCCCAATTTGGGGTGAAGTAGATTATCTTCCATTTGCTCACGGTTCTGCTGTCTTCACACGTGGAGAAACTCAATCGCTAACAACCGTTACATTGGGTACCAAAATGGACGAACAAACCATTGATGGTGCTGTATTGGAAGGAAAATCAAACTTCCTTTTACATTATAACTTCCCTTCTTTCTCAACGGGTGAGGCGCGTCCAAATCGTGGTACAAGCCGTCGTGAAGTTGGACACGGGAATCTTGCATTACGTGCATTGAAACCAATGATTCCAAAAGGAGAAGATAATCCATACACGATTCGTATTGTTTCTGACATCCTTGAATCGAATGGCTCATCTTCTATGGCAACTGTTTGTGCTGGAACACTAGCATTAATGGATGCAGGAGTTAAAATTGCAAAACCAGTATCTGGAATTGCCATGGGATTGATTACTGATGACGGAAGTAAATACGCTGTATTAAGCGATATCTTGGGTGATGAAGATCATTTGGGAGATATGGACTTCAAAGTAACTGGAACAAAAGATGGTATCACTGCTTGCCAGATGGACATAAAAGTTCAAGGTTTGAGCTATGAAATCATGCTTAATGCATTGAATCAAGCGAAAGAAGGTCGTCTGCACATTTTGGGTGAAATGAACAAAGTTCTTTCAGCACCTCGTGAAGATTACAAACCACATGCTCCTCGTATTGTTGAAATCCGCATTCCGAAAGAATTCATTGGTGCCGTAATCGGACCTGGTGGAAAAATCATTCAGGAAATGCAGAAGGATACTCAAACGGTTATTGTTATTGAAGAAGTGAACGAACAAGGTGTTGTTCAAATTTCTTCTTCTAACAAAGCGAATATCGATAAAGCGTTGGCTCGTATCCGTGCAATTACTGCAACACCAGAAGTTGGTGAAGTGTATTCAGGTAAAGTAAAAACGATTATGCCTTTCGGTGCATTCGTAGAAATTATGCCTGGTAAAGACGGATTACTTCATATCTCTGAAGTGGAACATCGTCGCCTAGAAAACTT
>CAXNGM010000199.1:0-4944 GCA_964201695.1 Bacteroidia bacterium
TATAATTACAGCGCCGATGGAAGTATTGAATTGACGATTGAAGAAGGTGCAGCTCCTTTTGATTTTCTTTGGTCGAACGGGGAAACAAGTCAAAATCTGAGCAATATATTCCCTGGTAATTATACCGTTTCTATAACCGATACGAATGGCTGCTCGATTGTTGAAGAAATTACATTAACAAGTCCAGATTCGGCCAATTCTATTGGAGCAGAGCCCTTCGATTTAGGTGAACGAACTGCCTTACCCAATACGTTTAGCCCTAATGGAGATGGGTTTAATGATACCTATTGTATTCCCGGAGTTACTTCGGTTTATGCCAAAAACACCTTCCGTGTTTGGAATATTCAACGACAATTGGTTTACCAGTCATCTAATTATAGCAATAACTGGGATGGAAGAGATTTGAACGGCAATTTACTCCCCGCGGGAACGTATTTCGGTGTATTTGAATGTAGCCGGTTAAAAACACCTGCAAAAATCTCAATTGATCTGCGCTACAACTAATTTCCCTGATTAGGCATTATTTACCTTTTCGAGAATTTCCAAAGACGCTAAATAGATAGCATCAGCATCGTAACCGCATTCGGACCAAAGTTCGGGTTGGGTTCCGTGTTCTACAATTTTATCGGGAATACCCAAACGTTTTACACGCGCCGAATAGCCATGGTCTGCCATAAATTCGAGCACCGCCGAACCGAAACCGCCTTGCACACAACCGTCTTCAACGGTAATGATGGAGCTGGTGGTTTTAAAAATTGAATGCAGCAAGTCTTCATCAATGGGTTTCACAAAACGCATGTCGTAAAAACCAACATCAACACCTTCGTTCACTAAACGATTTACAGCATCCATAGCCAAATTGCCCATGTGACCAATGCTTAAAATGGCAATGTCATTTCCTTTGCGCAAAGTTCTTCCTTTTCCAATTTCCAAAAGTTGGAAAGGTTGTTTCCAATCAACCATCACCCCATTCCCACGCGGGTAACGGATACTGAAAGGAGCTGGGGTTTTGTATGCAGTAAACATCAAATTCCGCAACTCCTCTTCATTCATAGGAGCAGAAACAATCATGTTGGGAATGCAGCGCATGTAAGCAATGTCGTAAGCTCCGTGATGCGTAGGACCATCGGCACCAGCCATTCCACCTCGATCGAGGCAAAATACCACATGCAGATTTTGCAAAGCCACATCATGAATAACTTGATCGTATGCACGTTGCATAAACGTACTGTAAATATTACAGAAAGGAATAAGTCCTTGCGTAGCCATGCCAGCCGAAAAAGTAACAGCATGTTGCTCGCAAATACCCACATCGAATGCACGATCGGGAATCTCTTTCATCATGATATTGAGCGAGCATCCAGAGGGCATAGCAGGTGTAACGCCTACAATGCGTTTATCGTCATTCGCTAACTCAACCAAGGTATGCCCAAAAACATCTTGGTATTTGGGAGGTTCAGGACCTTTTTTAGGCGATTTAATGATTTCGCCTGTATCCTTATTAAACAAACCGGGTGCATGCCAAAGCGTTTGATCTTCTTCGGCCAACTTATAACCCTTACCTTTTACTGTTAAAATATGCAACAATTTAGGACCTGGAATGTCTTTGAGGTCATTCATTACCTGAACTAAACGATTTACATCGTGCCCATCGACCGGACCAAAATAGCGGAAGTTGAACGATTCGAATAAATTGCTTTGTTGAAGCACCGCGCTTTTAACGGCATTATCCACTTTTTGCACAATAGCTTGGGCATTAGGACCAAACTTCGAAATCTTTCCCAATAAATTCCAAACCTCATCCTTCACCTTATTATAAGTATGCGAAGTGCTGATGTCGGTTAAGTATTCTTTTAGAGCGCCTACATTGGGGTCAATCGACATGCAGTTATCGTTCAAAATAACAAGCATGTTATTGCCTTGAGCTCCCGCATTATTCATTGCTTCGAAAGCCATTCCACCCGTTAAAGCTCCATCGCCAATAACGGCAATATGTTGTCGGCTTGTATCGCCTTTTATTTGAGATGCAACCGCCATTCCCAAAGCCGCCGAAATAGAGGTAGAACTGTGTCCAACACCAAATGCATCGTATTCACTTTCTTTTCGTTTCGGGAAACCACTAATACCACCATAAATACGATTGGTATGAAATACTTCGCGGCGACCTGTTAGCAGTTTGTGACCATACGCCTGATGCCCCACATCCCAAACCAATTGATCATTGGGTGTATTGAAGGCATAGTGAAGGGCAACAGAAAGTTCAACCGTACCAAGGCTTGCCCCGAAGTGACCTCCTTTTACAGAAACAATATCAATGATGTATTGACGCAACTCGTTGCAAATCTGGATAAGATCGTCTTCTTTGAAGCGGCGCAAATCGTTGGGCGTTTCAATTTGAGCAAGCAATTCACCGGGGATTATGTTCATGAAAGTGTATTATGAGGGCAAATGTAACAATAAGGAATCATATTTGTTTTCGAGGAATGAAGACTATGGAATTCTGAAAGTGTTGCATCACACACAATCTTTTTGCATCTGGCGCAAAAGGACGTAAACCAAGACCCGGTAATTTTGGGTGATGGTATGAAGGTATTTCTACATTTAGTGTTTTGCACAAAATATCGATACAGTTATTTTAACGTGGAAAATATTGCCCAATTGCAGGTAATGTTTCAGACAGACTATCTAAAAAATACGTTTGAAATTGTAGAGGCCGGAGGACATAAAAATCATATCCATCTGCTAATACGTATGGAAAAAACTGAATCACTTCCCTCTATCATACATGCCATTAAAGGTCCAACATCACGATGGATAAACAAACATGGTTTGTGTAAAAAGACCTTTCGATGGGCAGTAGGATACTATGCAGCAAGAGTCTCTGAAGAAGCTTTACCGCGCGTTATCAAATACATCCAAAACCAAGAGGAGCATCACAGTCGGCAGCCCGTGCAACCCGGGGCAGCAACCCGGGGTTTAAACCCCGGGTTGCACGGGCTGCCCAGGGATGCCCGACCCCGGGATGCCTAAGCAAACCAAGTAAAAACATCTTCTAACCTAAGAGAAGACTTCTGCTGACCAGCGATATCCCGAATAACCTCACCTTGATCGAGCTGAATAATGCGATCGCCCACTTTGATGCAATGCTGGAGTTCATGTGTGACCATGATGGCCGTGAGGTTTTTTTCTTTGATGATGCGATTGGCAAGGTTTAAAACAAGATCCGCAGAACGAGGATCGAGGGCTGCGGTGGGTTCGTCGAGCAGCAATAGATCGAGCGTGTCGAATGTGGCCATGAGTAGCGAGAGGGCTTGTCGTTGTCCTCCAGAGAAACTACCCATGAGTTGATCCAGACGGTTTTCGAGGCCTAGGTTTAGGATGCTAACATGCTCGGCAACTTTCTTACGAAAAGCAGCATTGATTCCGATTTTTAAGCCTTTGGGTTGGGTTCGTAAAGAAGCGATGCGGAAATTATCGAGTAAAGTTAAATCGGGCGCGGTGCCTAAAGTGGGATTTTGAAAAACTCTTGCTATGTATGGACTTCGCAGGTATGCTGCTTCGTTTTGCAATTCTTTTCCATTGAGCATTACTTTTCCAGAATTCGGTAATAATGTTCCCGCAAGAATATTTAAGAGCGTAGATTTCCCCGAACCATTGGAACCGAGTAGCAGCGTGAATGATCCTTTCTCAATGGAAAGATTTACATGCTTAAGCGCTTTCACTTCGCGCGAAGTACCTTCGTGAAAGGTCAGATTGATGTCGTTGATTTCAAGCATCGGACCTCATTTTTTTAAATTGGGGAATACTCACAAAAACTAAGACAACCAATGCCGTAATTAACTTAAGGAGATTGGGATCGGCACCCGAAGCCAACGTGAACGCGATGATTAATCGAAAGATAACACAGCCGAAAAGCACTCCAAAAATCCGCCAAATAATGCCTTGTTTTTTGATTAAATCCATGGTTGTTTCACCAATCATTACGGCTCCCAATCCAAAAATAACGATTCCAATGCCCATGTTGATGTCTGAAAACTGTTGGAACTGCGCCACTATACTGCCACTCAGGGCAGTAAGGGCATTGGCAAGTCCCAATCCAATAATCTTCATTCGATTGGTATTCACTCCCATAGCATTCACCATCGATTCGGAATTTCCTGTGGCGCGCATGGCAATTCCGAAGTCGGTTTTCAGCATAAAGACAAGCAGCAACCCAATGATTAAGGCAATCATCAACACAATAAAAAGCTGATTCACGTATGAATTGCTCAAGAGCTGAATGGAAGAAAAGATGTGTTGCACTTGAAGAAGCGGAATATTGGACCGTTCCATAATCATCAGATTAACGGAATACAGGGAAGTCATCACTAAGATCCCGGAAAGCAGGGCATTAACACGCAAACGTGTATGAATAAATCCAGTGACCATACCCGCTAATGCACCACCAATAAAAGAGAGCAACAACGCAAATTGCCAGTTTCCTTCATGACTCAACTGAATAGCAGTGATAGCAGCACCAAGGGTATAACTTCCGTCGGTTGTGATGTCGGGAATATTAAAAATCTTCAAGGACAAATAAATTCCCCAACCAAGCATGGTAAGCGAAAGACCGAGGCAAATGGCGGTAAGGTAAAACTGCATCAGGAAACCGGTTGAAACTCTTTTCCTGCAGTAAACTTGTATCGTTTAGCTTGAGCAGGATTCACCATGCGGGTTCGTTTAATTAGTTTTCGCGGTTTGGGCATAACACCCGAATGAAGAAATTGTGCGGCATCTTGTCCTGATGCATAGCCCCAATCGTACATATTGGCTCCGAATCCAGCAAGAGCACCGCGGCTTACCAATCCTGCTTCGGAAGTAATAATGGGAATCATGGCCTTATCGCAGCTACTCACAATGGTTTCGAAGGATGCGAAAATGGTATTGTCGGGCAGGGCAAAGAAC
>CAXNGM010000200.1:0-4938 GCA_964201695.1 Bacteroidia bacterium
GGCATTAATGCATTTCGCAGTTGAACCCAATTGGTGTATGAAACAAATGGAGCAACGCACGTGGCAACCAAATAAGAAGCTATTGGGTAACGATGCTTCCAATGATGATACACACCGCTATCTGCATTGGTTGTGCTAATGAGAATGCCATTTCCAGAAGCAAGAAATCCCTCGGGTGTGTGAACAATCATATCCAAGGAATCGAGCTTATCACCCAAACTTAAACGGCTAGGCCACCAGTCGGACGCGCCATAAGGTTCCGACAACGTCCACAAAGCAGGAAGTCCACTGGGTGTTTGCCCTGTCGAGAATGAGCCAAATCCACTGTTTGGGGGAACGCCATGATAAAAGATGCTCAGCGAATCGATAGCACCAGAGTTTGGAGATAGCAGTGTAATGAGTAAACGGTTGTTTGAATGAGTGTACTCAAGTGCTTGTTGATCGCGTAAGACAGAATCTACCTGAAGTTCGCTGCTTAAATCGAATCCAATTTCTTGTTGAACGCCATCTATCGATTTGAACGAATACGTTACTTTTCCTTTGATATAACGGATTGAAGGATTTAAATACCAGAGTGTTTGAGCGTGAATTAAATCGAATGGATTTGGAATATTGGTCAATTTCATCGCCGAACCATGAAATCCTTTTCGTTCTTGAGCGGCAATGTCCTGTATTTCCGACGTGAAATTCGATTGAGAAAATGCCGATAGACATTGGTAACAAAGGATAATCAAAGAAACGATTCGTTTCATTTTAATTAATTTTCATCAAATCTACATACAAACAAGAAAACAAACTAAGTTTGTCCCCCTTAAAAATTAGAAATTATGTGGAACATCATTGACGGAAAACTTCATCGTGAATTTGAATTCAAGAATTTCATAGAGGCATTTGCATTCATCAGTAAGGTTGCACTTCTTTCCGAACGTGCTAATCATCACCCAGAAATTCGGAATGTGTATAACAAAGTAGAAATCATTTTGTGCACGCATGACGAAGAAAGTACCATCACCGAAAAGGATAAGCACTTAGCTGAGAAAATAGATCAGGCATTCAAATCTACAATTGCCGTTTAATTTGGTTTTTCGCAGACATTAATAAAGCTCGATAGCAATTCTATTGTCCATTCAATTGCACCGGTTTGTTTTCTAAAAACACTTCCATTACTGCAAAATAGGTAGCTTGTAGGAAGCGTGTAAATGTTGTTTTCTTTGAATGATCCTGTGAGTTTGTACAATTGAAAACTTAATGGAATGCCCGAGCTGAAATCCTGCAAAACAGCGATTTCTTCATCACTTACGAGGATAACTTGAATGTTTCTATTTTTAAGTTCAGATTCAAGTTTGGCAAGAACAGGGAGTTCTTTGCGGCAATCGCGGCACCAAGTTCCAAAGAAAATGAGCAAGGTGGGTTTGCCCGATGCGGGTTTAACGGAATTGCCCTGTAAATCACTTAACTGAATTTCGGGAAGTAACAACGATGGTGCAACACGATAGCGTTGGTAAATAAAAATGCCCGTTGACAATAAAGCCAAGACTAATCCAACAAAAATCAAACGTTGTTTTTTCATTGCTTATCGAAAGAAAGCAATGTATTTCGTATAATGGAAATACACTCATGAAGCTGAGATTCAGTTATAACGAGTGGAGGAGCAAAGCGAATAATATCGCCATGAGTTGGTTTGGCGAGCAATCCATTTTCCATCATTCTAACGCAAATATCCCAAGCGGTAACTCCATCCGTTTCGTTGATTACGATAGCATTTAAAAGTCCTTTCCCTCGTACGAGTTTAATTCGATTGCCCGGAATTTCTCTTAAGGCATTGCGTAAAATCTCACCCAAACGATCAGCATTTTCCGCTAATTTTTCATCGCGAACCACTTCCAAAGCTGCAGTCGAAATTTTAGCTGCCAAGGGATTTCCACCGTATGTTGAACCATGTTCACCTGGCTTGATGCACAGCATGATTTCATGACTCGCAAGCACCGCCGAAACAGGATACATTCCACCCGAAAGTGCTTTCCCCAAAACCAAAATATCGGCTTTCACATCTTCGTGGTCAATGGCTAGAAGCCTTCCAGTACGTGCAATTCCCGTTTGAATTTCGTCAGCAATAAACAACACGTTGTGACTTTTACATAAATCGTAACAAGCAGCTAAATAGCCTTCATCCGGGACAACAACACCTGCTTCTCCTTGCATCGGTTCAAGCATGAATCCAGCTACGTTCGGGTCTTTCAACGCTTCACGAAGTGATTCAACATTATTGTATTGTATCACTTCAAAACCTGGAGTAAACGGACCAAATTCATTACGCGAATCGGGATCAGTTGAAGCAGAAACGATGGAAATAGTTCTCCCATGGAAGTTCCCCGAACAGACTAAAATTTTAGCAGCGTTTTCGGGAATTCCTTTTTTCTGGTAAGCCCATTTTCGACACAATTTCATTGCCGTTTCGACAGCCTCAGCACCTGTATTCATAGGAAGAACGCGGTCGTATCCAAAATACGAAGTAATAAACTGACTGAACTCAGCAAATGCACGGTTATGAAAAGCACGCGAAGTAAGCGCAAGTGTTTGTGCTTGTTGAATGAGCGCGTCGAGAATTTTAGGATGACTATGTCCTTGGTTTACCGCCGAATACGCCGAAAGAAAATCGAAATATTGTTTTCCCTCAACATCCCAAACATGAACTCCTTTGCCGCGTTCAAGAACTACAGGTAAAGGATGATAATTGTGAGCCGCGTGTGCTTCTTCTAAATGAATAAAAGATTCGTTTGAGTTTATTACAGCGTTGGAAACAGTTGAATGCGTGGACATAATTTGAAATTTGATGCTCTTATATAACCAATCAGTAAGTAAAATGATTATAGATTGTTAAAATAAAAAAGCGATGCGAAGGTAGTTTATTACGCTCATTCACCCAATTTCATGAACTTGCGCAAAATTTTTTTTAAAGATGAGACGCTCGCGCAAACAAGCATATCAAGTTTACCAAGAACTCGAAATTACCGATTTAGCTTCGGAAGGAATGGGTGTTGCCCGTAAAGAAGGCATGGTTGTATTTGTTGAACAAACCGTTACTGGCGATATTGTAGATGTTCAAATTACCCGTAAAAAAAGCGGATTTCGTCAAGGAAAACCAATTCATTTTCACAAACGCAGCGATTTACGAATAGAACCCAAATGCGAACATTTTGGCGTATGTGGTGGATGTAAATGGCAAGTGATTTCGTATCAAGAACAACTAAAACACAAAGCCAAGCAGGTAAACGATGCCTTAACCCGCATCGCAAAAGTGAATCTGCCTGAAATAAAGCCCATTTTGGGAGCACCCTCCGAATTCTATTACCGCAATAAACTTGAATACACCTTTTCGGCCAGTCGCTGGTTAACGGAAGCCGAGATCGGTAGCACCGAAAATTTCAGCGATCGTGCTGCTTTGGGATTTCATATTCCAGGAAGATTTGACAAGGTTTTATCGATTAATAATTGTCACCTGCAACCTGAGCCAAGCAATTCGATTCGTTTGTTTGTGGCCAAACGCGCCAAAGAATTGGGGATTTCCTTCTTTAACTTGATGGAGCAAACTGGAGTTCTTCGGAATCTTTTACTCCGAAATAACCAAAAAGGCGAATGGATGGTTTGCTTGAGCATCACGGAAATAAATCCTGAAGTGATTGTCTTGCTTGATGATTTGAAACAAGCATTTCCAGCCATTACATCCTTGCTATACACCATCAACACCAAACGCAACGATACCATTTCAGATTTGGAAATTTGTGTGCATGCAGGTGCCGAATTCATTGAAGAGGAAATGGAAGGATTGCGTTTTCGAATTGGTCCCAAATCCTTTTATCAAACCAATGCCTTGCAAGCTTACGAGCTGTATAAACAAACTCGTTTGTATGCGGATATTCAAGCAGATGATGTTGTGTATGATTTATATACAGGAACTGGAACTATCGCATTGTTTATTGCCAAGCAGGCTAAAAAAGTATTAGGCGTTGAGTATGTTCCAGAAGCGGTTGCCGATGCGGAAATCAATGCCCAAGTGAATGGTATTTCGAATGCCCAGTTTTTTGCGGGAGATATGAAAGATGTGTTGGTGCCCGAATTCTTTGCTGAACATGGCGCACCGGATGTGATTATTACCGATCCACCACGCGCAGGAATGCATGATGATGTTACCAAACGTTTGATTGAAAGTGGAGCGCGAAGAATTGTCTATGTGAGTTGTAATCCGGCAACACAAGCGCGAGATTTAACTTTGCTCGATCAGGCCTATGAAGTAACTGCGGTTCAACCTGTGGACATGTTTCCTCAAACCACGCACGTTGAGAATATTGTTGTTTTGGAAAAGCGTAAGTCGTAAAAATGGAAATTCAATTGGATGAATCGTTTTGGAATGCGCGTTATACTTCGGGTGAAACCGCTTGGGACATGGGCCAGGTTTCGACACCCATAAAAACGTATATCGATCAATTGCCCGATAAAACGATAAAAGTTTTGGTTCCTGGAGCGGGCAATGCTTGGGAAGCTGCGTATTTGTGGGATTCAGGATTTCGGAATGTGTGGATCTGCGATATTGCCAATGAGGCCATCGAACGATTCAAAAAACGCAGACCCGATTTCCCTTCCAATCAATTAATTCATTCGGACTTTTTTCAGCTCGAAGGGACATTTGATATGGTATTGGAACAAACATTTTTCTGCGCAATTGATCCATCCTTGCGCTTGAGTTATGCGAAAAAGATGTCGCACATTTTGAATTTAGGAGGCACACTTTCAGGAGTATTTTTCGATATCCCTGAAAATCCGACTCCGCCTCCATTTGCAGGAAATTCAGAAGAATATCTAACGTTGTTTTCGCCGTATTTCAAGGAAGTACAGATAGAACCCTGTTACAATTCAATAAAGCCTCGCGAAGGAAGGGAA
>CAXNGM010000201.1:0-4937 GCA_964201695.1 Bacteroidia bacterium
AGTATCGCTATAGCTGAGTATGAAAAAGTATTATTCAATAATCAATTTAATTTGTTTATTTCTCCTTTTTTCATTGAATTCTCATGCTCAATCGAAAGCATATATTGATAAGTTAGTTAATACGATTTATGATAATTTAAACGAAGCAATTGGTGATGGAAGTCATGATATTCCAACACTTGTCATGTCTGATAATACTAAATCGGTTGCCAGGTACATTCCCAATGGCAATAAAATCGAATTTGAATATCAAGCCTATCAAATTTGCCGTAAAATGGGAAAAGATTCATTGAATGCTGTTGCATTTATTCTTTCTCATGAATTAGGGCATTATTATCGAGATCATAATTGGCTATCAGATGTTGGATCCTCTTATGCAGGAACAGAATTAGGAGATAAATTGGAATTGGCACAAGTATCTCTTGACACAACCATTCGGATTGAAGCTGAAGCAGATGAGTATTCTTGTTTTTATTCTAAAATGGCAGGTTATTCCATTATTAATGCTCCACAATTTTTTGATTCTTTGTATGTAGGTTATCGCTTTCCTGATAAAATGAATCGGTATCCGAGTTTGAAGCAGCGAAAAGAAATTGCTTTAAACATTGAAAAGCAAACATCTGAATTATACCGATTATACGACATTGCTTCTATTATGATGTTGAAAGGAGAATACAGATGCGCTTCTATATTGTACAAAAATATCTTAAATAAGCGGTTTGGAAGTCGTGAAATATTCAATAATATAGGAGTTTCATATGCTTTGGAAGGATTAAAATATGCGAGTGATGAATATAAAGACCTCGCCTTTCCTTTCTCCATTGACTTATCCAGTAGACTATCCGGTAATTTGAGAGGGTCGGATCAGTCAGATTCACTAAAAGCCTCGATCTATTTCAATCGAGCGAAAGAAATGTTTGAGAAATCAAAAAAATTAGATGGTCATTATCTGCCATCTAAAATTAATTTGGCCATAGTTTCGGCCTTGAATAATGATTTAAAATTTTCATATTATTTATTGAGTGAATTGGAAGAAGAAAAAAACAAATATCCCTCAGAGAAATTAAATATTGAATACACAAAAGCTTTAATTGATTTTATAAGTCATAAAGAAAATGCGGTTGAGAAAATTAGAACTTTATCATTGAATAATAATTTGGCATTCATATCACTAAATAGAATCAATCACGTCGATTCAACGAAATCAATACATGTAACAAATGATGATTCTTTATTTTTAGATTTATCTAAGGATTTTAATAAGGCAAAGTTTGTCGATTTACCCACTAAACTCATTACCGGTGAAGGCAATGTTTTAATTTGCAATAGAGATTCGTCGGATTATAGATACAGTATTTTGGAATTCAAAAGTTCGGGTGGTTTTAGCAGAGTTTTCTATTTTGTTGAATTGGATTCTAGTATGATGAAATTGAATTCCGAAAGTAATTCATTGATTCAAGAATTTCAATACGGTTCACATCGTATTGTGAAAAAACATTATAAAAGCTATGATTTATATAACAAGATGCTTTATGGAACTATTGAACGTTCATTCATTGATATGAATTAAAAGCAATTCAATTTTTATAAAAGTTAAATTAATATCAACTTTTTATTGCAATAATTAGAATAACAATTTCTAATTGTTCACAATGGTATATCAACGCATTAATATCGATGAAATTGTATTTATTTCAATCCAATTAAAAGAGAATTGGGATTGGCAGCATAAAGAAGCTGGCGATAAAGAAGTGAATAACATTCTGTCAGCACTGATCTTGGTATGAAGCAAAAAGTTTCATATGAGCAATTAACCGCCAATATCTTGTATGCGCTGCTATATTGCGTTTTCCTTCTTTCTAATAAATTTTTCACTGTCTGTAAATCCATTATTTTTAATAAATTCTTTGAACTGTTTTTTTGTTGGTGAATAATTGTGAGGTGCAACAGTGTCTTGTGTAGTTTCGGTTATAGTTTTTAAATTTTGCATGTCTTCTTTGGTCGAAATACTGCTAATAACAAGTTGTCCTCTTGATAATTCAATTTTCTTGACCTCCCAACTTTCTCCGCCAAAACGTTTGTTCATAAAATAATAGCCTTTAAACTCTCTTACAACATTGTCATAGTTCATTTGAAATAATGTGTCTATGAATTGAATATGAGTTAATAAGCTGTCTCCTTCAAGTTTTATAACTTCTCTTTCATTGGTCGTTAAATTAATAATTGTGTCACCCGAAAGTCGTGAGTTGCTGTCAAGTTGGGACCGATGAATTTTTTGGTCATAGTCATAAATTCTTTGAATTAATTTGTCACCAATTACCAATGTGGAACTATCCGCTAGACTTAAGTATTGTCCTTGCATACGGTCAGGAAACTTTAATATATTTTCTGTGTCAGTTGGTTGCGGTTCATTAAAAGTAACAGCTGGTTCTCCTCCGCAAGAATACAAAACTATTAAAATTATAATTGCTGAAAAATAATTAATTTGCATGTTGATTATTTAAATTGTTAAATTTATGTTTTCGATAGATTTATCCCAATCTTTCATTTATTTGACTTGAATTATTTTATCACCATTTTGAAAAGTATCTGTACTTAAGTTTTGGTTCATCCAAACTTGATTTCCAATTTTTAACTCATTGGATCACTAGCGTTGCGTTAACTTTTAATAAAGTTCTTTGAAAAGCTTGATAAATATACGTTACAGAAGATTTTGTAACGGCTGCGATTTGAAATCGGTTTGGATTTACCTTGGATCAAAATTAGCAGATGAACCAAGGAAAGATGTTATTCGCTCAACTTATGGACTTTGCATCGTATGATGTGTTTAAATGGTGTATCAAACGTTACAATGGCAACTATAGAACTAAGGAATTCACCTGTTGGAGACAGTTTTTATGTATGTCATTTGGCCAATTAACTCACCGAGAAAGTGTAAGTGACACACTACTTTGTTTGAAGCTTCATTCCGACAAGCTCCATCATCTTGGCATTGGAAAAGTTATCAATAAATCAACTTTAACCCGAGCGAACGAGAATAGGGATTGGAGGATCTATCAGGACTTCGCATTAAAACTGATTGAGACTGCCAAAGAGCTATATAAATCGACCAACCAAAGCAGCTGTTAAACTACATACTTTACTGGATCTGAAAACGTCAATACCAGAGTTTATTCTGGTAACCGAAGGTGATGTTCATGATGTTAAAGCGCTGGATTCACTTGAGATAGAGAAGGGTAGTTATTACGTGATGGACAAAGCTTACGTTGACTTTAAAAGACTCTATCGAATCCATAGTGAAAGGGCATACTTTGTAGTAAGGGCAAAGACTAACCTTGACGCTAATATTGTGGCTTCAAGAGATGTCAAGGAAGGTACAGGTATACTCTCTGATCAAACAATTGTTTTAGCAGGTCAGACCAGAGCTCTAAGCGATATCCAGAGAAGCTCAGGCTAATCCAGTACTATGATGCTGAAACGGGAAAACTATTCTTCTTCCTTACCAACAACTTTAAGTTAGGAGCATTAACTGTAGCTAAGCTTTACAAACACAGATGGTACATTGAGTTGTTTTTCAAATGGATTAAACAGCACCTAAAGATTAAATCATTTTGGGGTCAAAGTGAGAACGCTGTAAAGACGCAAATTTGGATCGCAATCGCTACTTATGTCATAGTAGCAATCGCAAAAAAACGATTAAATTTACCTCACTCATTATACGAGATACTGCAACTGGTAAGCATTTCAGCCTTTGATCGAACGCAGTTACGACAAACCTTTACGAACGATAATTATCAAGATGTCAAAGATCAATTTTATAATCAATTGAAAATGTTCTAACTAAGACGCAACGCGAGTGAAGTAATAAATTTATATAATTCAGTAATGAACTAATTTATATAAAATTTACTTGTTCTCTTTTCTGTTTATTTTCATTTTCTTAATATTTCAATACGTTTTGCAATCTGACTAATACTAAGCGGAATAAACATACAAGCTGATAAGGGCGTGCTATTTTTTCGACTTGCAGAACTTTTTACAGCTTCTCTTATTTTTAAATTTATAATAAAGATGTCTTTCTAACTCCATTTCGTTAAATGTACCCTTGTATGGTCTGGGATCTTCATTGCTTGAATAATAGATAGTATATACATTTTGACCATTAATTTCTTTTGGGAATATTGGTTTATCATTAATTACATCAAAAAGGGTGTATTGCTTTTTCCAAAAAACATTAGCATAATCTTTTTGAGGATTGGGATCTCTTTGAATATTTTGCGCACTTGTAAGGCCAAAATTTATTAAAAAGGTCATTATTATCAATATATTTTTCATTTTTATTTTGTTTTTAATTTTTCAATTTTTAGAATTCTCTCGGTTTATCAGTATTTTGCTTTAATTTAACCAAAATGTTTAGCAACCTGTTGTTTTGCTTTTCTTTGTTCTAATTCAATTTGAACTGCTTTCGGAACACAAATTTTATTAACTGGATTGAAATATGTCCCGAGTGATTTTGCTAAAACTAATGCCAAAGGAATACCAACAATTGAAATGAAAAGTGCAGCAATCTGAAAAATTGTCGCAATAGCAAAGACCAATCCAAATGGGAAGTACAGTATTCTAACAATAAAGCTAAATGTTTGCCATAATAAATTTTGATCAACATTTAAATCCTGTTTACTTATCATAGCTGATGAAAAAGGTGTCAATAAAAATTTTGACAATTGAATAAGACCTAATCCAATAGGTGCTCCAATTATAGTGATTACAAGTAAAACGCCGATCAGAAATGTTCCAAAAGCAGTTAAGAATCCCAAAAATGGGATATGCCATAGAATGTTACCTAGTGTACGCATAATATAATTCGTTTTTTATTTTCCCTAATCGTATGGCTTTTCGGTATCGCCCCGTTTTTCATGTGGTTGCTGGACTCCAAT
>CAXNGM010000202.1:0-4926 GCA_964201695.1 Bacteroidia bacterium
TAGAATTCAAGCTTATCGAATTCAACCCGAAAGAAAATCCCATCCCATTTAAAGAGGGAAATGGAGTTCGATCCATCAAAAAACGCTTGGAAAGTATTGCAGGAAACATTCATTTGGAATTCAACGGAAATTTAATTACGCGTATCTCCGTTCCAATCGAAAAACATTCGTAATCCGTAATTCGTAATCCGTAATCCGTAACTAATAATTTATCTGACCAATAGCAATTTCGTCCCATATATTTCCTAAATTTGGGACGAGACAAATAGTAATGGAACGACCAATAGTAGAAAATAAGATTGCCAAAGGGCTGAAATCACATCCAAAAGGAAGTGTTCTTTTTGTGGACGACTTCTTGGATTATGGCAATCCTGAAAGCGTTAAAAAAGCTTTGTTCCGATTGAAAGAAAAGGAAATACTTGTTCGCTTGGCTCACGGCATTTACTTATACCCAAAAATTGATACGGAATTTGGAGTTCTATTTCCATCAACCGAAGATATAGCTAAAGCAATTGCAAGACGGGACAAAGCAAGAATTGTCCCTACAGGAGTTCAAGCGCTCAATAAATTAGGATTATCAACCCAAGTTCCTAGGAAAGTAGTTTATCTGACAGATGGAGCAGCGAGAAGTATTAAAATTGGAAAACGAACAATTACTTTTAAAAATACAAGTCCGAAAAATTTATTAGCAAAAGGCGAAATAAGCAGTTTGGTAATTCAAGCACTAAAAACTATTGGTCAATCAAAAGTAGATGATGAAACATTATTGAAAATTCAAACACTTCTTAAAAAAGAGAAAACAGAAAATAGATTGAATGATGCCAAACTTGCACCAGCTTGGATAAACACAATATTCATACAATCCATTTGATGAATACTAGCTGGCTAACATTATCAAAGGAAAGAAGAATTGAAATTCTAAATCAGGCGACAGAATTAACGGGTTTACCATCGGTAGCAATTGAAAAAGATTGGTGGGTGACATTGGCGTTAAATGCATCGTTTTCATTACCATACAGTAAATATATTGTTTTCAAAGGCGGAACATCTTTGAGTAAAGGTTGGAATTTGATAGAACGATTTTCGGAAGATATTGATTTGGCAATAGACAGAAAGTTTTTTGGATTTGATGGGGATATCAGTAAAACGCAAATCAAAAATCTAAGGAAATAATCTTGTGAATTTATATCAACGATTTTCCTTGCCGATTTGACCAAAATACTTACTGAATGGAAAGCGATTGAGGAGTGTAAATTAATTGCTCAACCAGTAAAAGATTCAGATAAAGACCCACAGGTAATTGAGATTAATTACAATTCAGTAATTGACACATCAGAGTATTTACCGCAAAGAGTTTTGATAGAAGTAAGTTCTCGTTCATTAATGGAGCCAATTGAGGAAAGACAAATAATCTCAATTTTAAGCGAAAATTTTCCGCAACAAAGTTTTGGAACCGTTCCATTTGCAATACCGACTGTGCTTCCACAAAGAACGTTTTTAGAAAAAATATTTTTGCTTCACGAAGAATTTTCACAGGAGCCTGAGAAAATTCGTATTGACAGACTCTCAAGGCATTTATATGACTTGGAAAAATTGATGGACACCGAACACGGAATTGAAGCTTTGAAAAATACAGTCCTATATAACAACATCGTTGCCCATAGAGAAAAGTTTAATCCATTACGAGGGCTTGACTATGCTAACCATATTCCAAGTAAGATTAAAATCATTCCACCAGAAGAAGTAGTAAAAGATTATGAAAGAGACTATGAAGCAATGACAACTTTTATGATTTACGGAGAGCCATTAAAATTTGACCATTTAATAAAACGACTTTTGCAATTACAAATTAGAATAAATGGAAAATAAGCCAGCTGACAAATTCGTTATTCCTAATTCGTAATTCGTAATCGCCCAAACAGACCTGCGATTTAGAAGAGAGAGCCTTGGTTCAAAAAAGTCTTATTGACGTATTTTTCAATATGTTTGATTTTTCGTCAATAAGGTCTGTATCTATTTTCCAGCATTGACGGCATTCAAAAAATAAATGTTATTGATTGGCTCTTAAATTAAGCTATCAAATTTTTAAGGAATCCGTAACTGGTAATTCATAATCCGTAATCCGTAACTCGTAATCCCTTATTTTAATCCCTAATTCGTAATCCCTAATTCGTAATCCGTAATTTATAATTCGTAATTTATCTAACCTCCGCTCCCGGATTCACCACCTCATTGGGCTGAACAAATTTCAATTTACCATCCGAATCTTCGGCCATCAAAATCATTCCCTGACTTTCGATTCCTTTGATTTTACGGGGCTCTAGATTGAGCAACAAACTCACTTGCTGACCAATAATATTTTCGGGGGCAAAATGCTCTGCAATGCCCGAAACAACTATACGTTTATCAACGCCAGTGTCGACCAATAACTGAAGTAATTTATCGGCCTTGGGAACTTTTACTGCCTCGAGAATGGTTCCAACACGGATGTCCATTTTCATGAATTCGTCGTAGCTTATGGATGGCTTCACTGGATTATGGGCTTTGATTGTTTGTTGAGAAATTACTTTGGATGCTTCTAATTTTCTTAATTGAAGTTCTACCTGTTCATCTTCAATTTTCTTGAATAATATTTCGGGAATACCAATCGCATGTCCTTGAGGAAGATGGCTCACCAATAAATCGTTCCATGTAAATGTTTCCGACAAGTTCAACATTTTGCGAATGCGCGCACTTGTGTCGGGTAAAAACGAGGATAATGCCACCGACAATCGACTTACAATATCCAAACTGTAAGCAATAATCTTTTCGACTTCTTCCTTGTCGGTTTCTAAATTCAATTTCCAAGGTTGAGCATCGGCCAAATATTTATTCCCTGCACGTGCCAGATTAATTGTTTCGATCAGAGCCGCACGAAATTCATATCCTAAAATCAAATCCGGAACGCGTTCAAAAATGCGAGCTGCTGCATCTTCCACTTCGGCCGATGGGTTGAATTCGGCAGTTGGTACTTTGCCTCCAAAATACTTGTGCGTAAGCACCATCACCCGATTAACGAAATTCCCCAAGATGTCGGCTAATTCGCTATTGACACGGGTTTGATAATCTTTCCAAGAGAAATCGCTGTCTTTGGTTTCGGGAGCAATGGATGTTAAAACATAGCGCAGTTCATCTCTTCTTCCCGGAAAATCTTCTAAGTATTCGTGCAACCAAACAGCCCAATTGCGTGAAGTGGAAATTTTATCACCTTCTAAATTTAAAAACTCGTTTGCTGGAACCTGATCGGGCAGAATATAATCGCCGTGTGCTTTTAAAATTGCAGGGAAAATGATGCAATGGAAAACGATATTGTCTTTCCCAATAAAGTGAACCAATTGCGTATGCTCATCTTGCCAATAAGGTTTCCAGTCTTTGCCAGATTTTTCGGACCATTCGCGAGATGCTGAAATGTAGCCGATGGGAGCATCAAACCACACATACAACACTTTTCCGTCTTCGCCTATGAGTGGAACTTTTACGCCCCAATCCAAATCGCGGGTAATCGCTCTTGGATGCAAACCTTGATCGAGCCAAGATTTACATTGACCATAAACTGTTGGACGCCATTTGTCTTTCTGTGTTAACATCCAATCGTTAATCCAAGCACCTTGGTATTTATCCAAAGGCAAAAACCAATGTTTGGTCGATTTTTTAATGGGTGTATTTCCACTTAATTTGGAGCGAGGACTTATTAAATCGTCGGGACTTAAAGACTTACCACATTTCTCGCACTGATCGCCATAGGCATTTTCGTTAGCGCAATTGGGACAGGTTCCAATGATGTATCGATCGGCTAAAAATGTTTGTTCTTGCTCATCGAAAAATTGCTCCGTTACTTGTTCGGTAAATTCTCCTTTGTTATACAAATTCGTAAAAAATTCCTGAGCCGTTTCGTGATGAATTGCTGCTGATGTCCGCGAATAAACGTCGAATGAAATTCCCATGTCTGCAAATGCATCGCCCATTATCTTGTGGTATTTATCGACTACATCTTGTGGCGAAATGCCTAAATCTCTCGCCTTCAATGTAATGGGAACGCCATGTTCATCGCTTCCGCAGATAAATAAGACATCTTTTCCCATAAGGCGCAAAAAACGCACGTATGTATCAGCAGGTAAATAACAACCGGCAAGATGTCCAATATGAACAGGGCCATTCGCATACGGAAGGGCTGCAGTAACAGTATAACGTTTAGGAGATTTCAAGAACGCGGATTTTATATCGGCAAATATAGAGTTTGATTCAAACCTGCTAACGATTTAATTCAGATAATCCATGTTAAAATCCACCCCAACTCGTAATTGTTAATTCGTAATTGTTAATTCGTAATTAATAATTCGTAATTAATAATTCGTAATTTGTAAGAGTTCCGGTTCCGTTTTTTTATTCATCTAAACAACGAAACCACATGGCTGCTCACAATGAACTTGGAAAACTTGGCGAACAACTTGCTACCGAATATCTTTTAGAAAAAGGATACACGATACTCGAACAAAATTGGCGGAATCGCTTCGAGGAAATTGATATCATCGCATCAAAAGATCAATATTTAATTATCGTTGAAGTAAAAACGCGCAGCAACCTCCACTTTGGAAATCCTGAAGATGCCGTGAGTTTGAAAAAACAACGTTTGTTGGTAAACGCTGCCGAAGTGTATATCAACCAAAAAAACAGCACGCTGGAAACCCGTTTCGACATAATTTCAATTGTCGCTCATGACGAAAACCATGCTATCTCGCACATTATGTGGGCTTTTAGTCCATTTGATTAATGATGAAGATTTTGGGTACTTTTGCAGATTCAAGAAATGACTATGGCCAAGAAAGCGGCGGAGAGCGTTAACGAACCTGAGACAGGCGAAAAACGTCCGAAAAGATTAAAGAAAAC
>CAXNGM010000203.1:0-4922 GCA_964201695.1 Bacteroidia bacterium
TTCATAAGCTTTGCTAGTAAATAAGCAATGACAATTTAGATTACATATGTTTCTCTAAATCAATTACTCATTTGGATTCTAAAAACCATATATCGTCAATTATTTTACTTAAAAACGAATTATTTTCAATATTATCGGGAAATGTTTTATCTTTGATATTGAAAAAAAAATAAGTTCTATGAAAAAATCTAATTTCTTTTATCTTTTACTTTTTATTTTACTTTTGTCAAGTTCGTTAAATTGTTTTTCTCAAGCTAATTATTTCAAGCAATATAAAAGAATCAGTGATAGTTTATCGCTTATATACAAGATACCAAGTTGTGTTATAGTATCTGTTGCTTATATTGAATCAGGTGGAGGTACAAGTATTAATTGCAAAAAATTAAATAATCATTTTGGGATTGTTGGAAATTGTCAATATCAAATTTCTAAACATAAAAGCAAATACAGATATTATCCTTCAATAGAAGCTTCTTACATAGGTTTTTGTGAGTTAGTAAAATCCAAAAAATTTTATTCTTCAATGATTAATAATACGGATGAAGAATTGTGGTTGAAGAAGATCGCTGCAACAGGATACGCTGCTGATGCCAATAAGTGGTCAAGCACAATATATAATCTCATTAAAAGTAAATGCAAATAATAATTAACATTATTAAGTCATTTTTATATACAAATTTATTTGCAAGATTTGTTTTGATTTTATTCCCAATGGCAATTAAATCTTTATTTTGTAATCCTTGAAGAAAATCTACATATTGCTATCTGTTTTACTATTTACTTTAATTATAATTAATTTAAATAAATTAGATGGGCTGAATAAATATTTTAAGCAAGAATTATTTAAAATCAATCCAGATAAATCAACTATTCTCCCTATTAAATCGAGTGAGAAATTTATTAATGATACAATTATTGATTCTAATAATAACTTAACACAATTGATATCTAAATCAAAAGCTCCTAGTTTTGTTGTTGATAGTTTAATTTTACTTAATGTAAATTACTTTGGATTTGACAATAAGATACATAAAGGACAAGTTATTGTAAATAAAAAATGCCGAAATTCGATTAGAACTATTTTTAATGAATTGATGAATATCCGTTTTCCTATATATTCGGTGAAACCAATTTCATTTTTTGAATGGAACGATTCATTGTCTATGGCGCAAAATAATACATCATCTTTTAATTATAGAACCGTTGATGGTACATCAAAAATGTCGGATCATGCTTATGGATTAGCGATTGATATAAATCCACTTTTAAATCCATATATTAAAGAAAACTATTTTTCAAAACCTATAAATGCAGTTTATGATACAACTGCACCCGGCACAATTCATACTAACTCAGAAGTAGTTAAGATTTTTAAAAAGCATGGTTGGAAATGGGGAGGTGATTTTTACAATATCAAAGATTATCAGCATTTTTATTACTGATCTATTTGATTTTTGTTAGTGGATTTTGTTTATAACGTTTGTCCTCATAGTATATAAACATCTTTGCATTGTGAGGTGTCCACCACCGAGTGAATTTTGAAGTGTAATTGTGTAATCTTACACATCCAAGACTTACTGGTGATCCCATATATTTGCCTGGAGCACTCCCTCCCACTGCGAATTCATGAATTCCATTTATAAAACCTTTAGCACCTGGATATAAATTATCAGGAGTGATATGCATGAAGTTTGGAAGCCTAACCTGACCTTTGTATAGTATGGTTGTTTGTGAACCAAACCCCATTTCTTTGTCATGTTTGATATCAAGTGAATCGTATTTAATTCTGCTATCCCAATAACGCGTACTTATTCGATTCATAGGAGCATAATACCGTGGTTGACCATCAATATCATGTTGATTATGTTGTGATGCTGATGAATTTTTGGATGATGTTACAAACTGAGCAATTTTAACAATTGTATCACCTTGTATTTCACATAAACAAAGCCTTTGGCCAATACAATAATTTTTGCCATTAACTTCAATTATTGGCTCTTTAACGAGAGGGTCTGTGCGATAAGCTTCAACTTTTTCACGTAGATTTCTCCAAATATCAAACATGTATGACAACGTTTTTACATCTTTGGATTTTCTATTTTTTAACCATTCTATTATTTGACTGTCGTTGCTTAATTCAATGTTATCCTTCTTGCAGGCTAAAAAGAAATTTTTCAACTCAGGTAATTCATAAATATTTGGGAATTCTTCTGAGCATCCCTCGCAATTACCTGATTCGTCAAGAGTATTAAAGTCCCCAACTATATAACGTTTCGATTTATAATCGGATCTTGGGAAAGATTCATTATACAAATCATTCCAAAAAAAACTTTTACCTAAAATACGATCCATTTTTGTAATCAATGGTGCATAACAAGGATTGTCTTTCAATACAACTTCAGCAGATATTTTAAGTTTTTGAAAAGAGTCAAAACTAGTAAACATTAATCTGCGTTTGTGAATCAAATTATTTTTTATAGAATCATTTTGGACAGATGAAATAACATAATTAAATTTTACTAGACTTGAGTCATTGGTTAACTGTTTTAAAAATACAAATGATGTATCCTTAATTAGATCCCCTTTTTCAGAAACTCCACCTTGAATATTATTGCATGAATAGTTTAATAGAATTACGGATATGAGTAGTAATTTACTAAACATATTCAAACTGTTAATATGCAAATGCTTTAAATAAAACATAAATAATTTATTCTTAATTCTGAAGCTTATTTATTTCGTTTTGCCAAAATCAAATGTGGCTCGTTGTGTGAAATGTTATACCCAAGTCTAACAGGTAGTTTTTGAAAGTCCCTATTTTGAAACTCTTCTCTTAAATCTGATTGTACTCTTGATGAAAATAAACCAATTGGACGTGTATATTTGCCATACAGCATTACATTCCAATCGCTATTTGATACAAACTTGAATGGAATTCCAGAATCATCTTGAAGCAAAATATTCGTTTTTTCCAATATAACATTCCTAATGCCAGAAAAATTTGTTCTGTGAAGTAAATAGGATGCCGCTTTAAGAAAAACATTTTTGTTTGTAAGTGCAGAAAAGTATGTGTGATATCGTGATCCAATCTTGAATTCGTCGTCCGATAGATCTGTCTTATAGTATTCTATTGTTTTTATTGTTCGCCTATCTTGATCAGTTAATTTAATAACAACCCCCTCTGCATCTGTGTAGGATGAAGGAATTTGTTTGCCTTCTTCATCTATTGAAACATATTGTATTGATGAAATTAAAAATGCTTGTCTGCGTGCATAAAATAGTATGAGAGGGAGTACACCATTTAAATCTGACTGACGAAGATCTCTCCCCATATTAATTGTCATGAAATAGCCGCTTCTATTAGATGTATATAGGGATGACTTAATATGTTTCATATAGTCATAAAAATCGTTATTGAATTCCAATTTTTCTGAAATAGAGCCAATGGGCTCTAAACCAACCATTATAATTCGATTGCTTTTTGGAAAGAAACAATTTGAGTATAGAAAGTCAGCTCCAGCAAAAGGATAAAACAATACACTTGAATCAAGTTTAGCAAGTGGAGAATCATCAGTCCATTCTTGAATGGGAAGTATTTTTTCATTCACAACTTTTTCCCACTCATCGTGCATAGAACCTTGAATATCTATCCAAGTTTCATTGTCCTCTATTTCAACTCTCATTTTTTCTGGAATAATTCCTGCCAAGAGTGATGAATAATCCGTGGCTTTCTCATTCACATATACTTTAGTCTTTATTGGTTTAACTATTTTCTTTAGAGAATCTTGACTAGTAGAATCGGTTGTATATTTCTCAGTTGATTGAGTTTCTGTATTACTTACAGGAATGAAGTATAATCCGAAAAATACTAATATTAAGAGGATGAGAACTCCGAGACCTATGAATAAGGGTCTAGTATTTCGACTCTTTTTAACAACCTCTAAATCTGGTTTTAAGTATGTCTTAATAAATTCAAAATCTTCTATTTCAGTAATCGATTTCCATTCATTTGTTCCTTGTAAACACAATCTTGTGTGGAAATTAATTTCAACATCTTTAATGTCTTCAACTGCGAATGGTCCTGTTAGTTTTGAACCATTTTGTATATAATACTTTCTCATAATTTTGCAAAAATAATAAAATATTTCATTTAACGATATTTATTTTGAGGCGTCCGTACTTTTAAAGTATTTATCTTCATGCTTTTATACTCGAACAATAGGAATGTTAAAGCCAGAAAATACCTCTAAAATTCGGTATATATGTTAAAATTCATTTTCTGCAATTCTGCTTTTAGGATTGTATTCTAAATCAAAAAAAATAGACCTATTGGATTTAGTACTTAAAAAATGAATTTTCTTAAGTGAAGTACTAGTAAATTTTATATTAAATAAATGACGTTCCGATTATTTGATTTGTTATGTTAAAAGATAACAAAGTCACTTGTCAACTACTTGCAAAGTTTTAAATCACCCAATAACTTCACCTTCTTCTTCTACTTGATCTGCACCTTCCTCGTAGATTTTTAATAGGAGAAAGAACCATGAGATGAGCAAAGGCCCAAACACTAACCCTAAAATTCCAAAAACGGGAATTCCGATTATAACGCCTATGATAGCGATTAAGGGATGTGTTTTTGCCATGTATCTTGAAATGAAATACCGAATTACATTATCAATATTGATTACCAAAATAAATCCCCAAAGTAATATTCCATATCCATCGGAAGTGTGTCCACTAGCAATGGCTATTAAACCCGCCGGCACAAAAACGATTGGTGCCCCAATAATCGGAAGGAAGGAAAGAAAGAAAGAAATGACGCCCCAAAATAGTGGATCACTGATGTTAAAAATAACAAAGCCAAGACTAACCAAACTTCCTTGTACAAATGCGATAAAACCCTGCCCAAGAACATTTGAATA
>CAXNGM010000204.1:0-4913 GCA_964201695.1 Bacteroidia bacterium
TTAAAATCGACGGCAGCATTTCGGGCTAATGAAAGAACGAATGCTGTTTTTCCCATACCAGGACGTGCTGCTAAAATCACCAAATCCGATTTTTGCCAACCGGATGTAAATCGGTCTAACGCCATAAATCCGGATTCAACTCCACTAACTCCACCTTTTTGTTGACCAGCAATTTCAATTCGTTTTTTCGCTTCGGTAATTAACTCGCTCATTTTAGAGAAGTTCCGTTTGATGTTTCCTTCGGCTACGGCAAAGAGATTTTTCTCCGCTTTATCGAGTAATTCAAGCGCATCGGTACTTTCTTCATAAGCGTCTTTTATGATTTCGCTCGAAACACGAATTAACTCACGTTGAATTTGCTTTTGGTTGAGGATACGCGCATGGTACTCAATATTAGCAGTGGAACCAACACGGTTTGTTAATGAAGTGATGTAGGAAATTCCTCCAACGATATCCAATTCACCCCGTTTTTTTAACTCCTGAACAACGGTTAAAATATCTACTGGTTTGGATGAAGCGAATAATTCAAAAATAGCTGAGAAAATCCGCTGATGCTCATCGCGGTAAAAAGTATCCTTCTTAAGTGAATCAATCACGTTTGCAAGAGAATCTCGATCGAGCATTAAAGCTCCCAAAACGGCTTCTTCCACATCTAGTGCTTGTGGTGGAAGTTTACCAATGCCTGCATCGTATGTATTCATATTGACACCTGAATAAATACGTTTTTTTTTATCTGAAATTATGGGATTTGAATTCTCTTGCATAAAAACAAAGATACCAATCGAAGCGTTTTAAATTGGATTGTTAAAAAACATATTTGTTACCCAACATATTGTTTTTATTTGATTATAAATGAAATTTAAAATAATTCAATTATAATAATGCGCTATAAATTTTACTTATAAATTCTGCTCGAAATAGTCCAAGGTCATTTTTCCATCACGCAATTCGGCAAACGAATACCAATTAAACCAATCGCCCAAATTTATATAATGGCAAGCCTCGGCAACTTCCAAATTGAGGGGTAAATGCCGGTGACCAAATACAAAATACCTGATACTGGGTTGTAATTGCAACTGTTCTTTTGAATAGATATACAACCACTCGTTCTCGGCTCCATTAAACACCTCTTTTTCTGGGTTTGCTAACCTGCTTTTTCTAGACCAGAAGTTCGCTAAGCCCATACCAAAATTGGGATGAATACGCGCAAATAACCACTGACACACTTTACTCGCAAAAACTTTCTTGATAAACTTATAGCCATAATCGCCGGGACCTAAACCATCGCCATGGCCGAGATACAATTGAATTCCTTGATGTTCTATGATGATGGGAGAACGATGTATGATTAAACCAATTTCTTTTTCCAAATAATCAAATGCCCACATATCGTGATTTCCGGTAAACATGTGGATTTCGATTCCCGAGTCGCAGAGTGTTGCCAGTTTACCTAATAATCGTACAAAATATTTGGGAACGCTGTGTGTGTATTCGAACCAAAAATCGAACACATCGCCCATCAAATAAATACGTTCAGCATCTTTCGAAACTTCATCCAACCAACGGATAATCTTTTTCTCACGCTCCAAACTTTGGGCATGATTGGGAATTCCCAAATGAAAATCGCTGGCGAAATAAATTCCTTTACTCATTTTAAAAATCGAGGGTTCTGAATATTCTTGCTGGATTTAAGGCATTAATATTCAATACAAATCGGATTCGTTCGCTAAATGAAATAGTGTTCAGATCGAGTGTGTTTTGAATTTGCTTTGAAACCATCAAAGGAATGTACACTTCAAAATTATCTGGAATAAACGATACAATTAAACCTGCATTGTAATTTAAGATTTCGCGATCGTTTTCTTCGTTTTCGTAGGTTCCCAAATCGGCATACAATTTCAATGGAAGTCTCCCCGGTAAGCTGGTTTTAAGATTCAAAGTGGCTAAATACTTGGTTGTTTGTCCACGGTAACTTAACACTTTAAAACCGCCATCAGTATTGGTCATTTGCCTTGACCATAAACCGGAGTTTTCTTGACGACCAACAAAAATATCATTGTATAAGTAATCCTGTGCACCCGTTTGTCCACTCAAGCGAAAGTTCACATTGGGTCCATTATTATAGTCGTTCGAAGTCCATAAAAATGTACCTGCAAAGAATCGAATGTCGAGACCTTTCTTATTTTGTTTGTAAGAGATACGATAGTTAATAGTTGCCGATATTTTTGCGAATGAGCTTCCTTGTTGAGCATCAACCTTGATGGAGTAGGGGTTTAAAACACGACTGTTTTTGTGATTGAAAGTAATTTGGTTGTAATTATTTTCTTGTGTTATTGATTCTGCTTCAGGATTAGTTAAGTATGGTGTTGATTGAATAAATATATGACGATAACTGAGCGATGAACTTTTTTTCGTTGATTCATTTCGTTTAGCAAAATCGAATGTTCCACCCAAAACAATGCGGTTGTAATTTGGAGAATAGCGTAAAGCAAAACGTTCTGCACTGGCTGTTAATGTTACATTTCGGAAACAAGAGTTCACAGGACGAATAAAATAATCGAACTGTGTAGCTCCGGCTAATTCTTTGTTGTTAGAGCTGTACAATGGCATAATTTGATACTCGAAATGTTTGCGAAGAATGCCCACATTATGTAAAACGCCACCCAACATCATACCATTATACATGTTATAACCTAGAGCGGGTAAAATATAAATTGGAGTAACCCTAGGATAATCGATTCCGGTTCCCACTTGCAATTTAATTTTTCCTGTTTTTCTGAAAATACCTGATGTATGCATTTCATCATTTTTCGGATTGAAATCGGGGATCGCCCCAGTTGCATTTACAGAATATCGATCGAAATCGCCCAAAGGAAAAATCAATTGTTTTTTTCCTTCGAAACCATCATACCATTTGGTAACAATGGAATCTCCTATAAAACCACTAACGCTTATCGGACCGTTAATTTGTCCAACATTTTTAACGCTTACATAGGTTTTGGAATTGTTTTTTGAGAATCCACAAATCTTGTAATCAACACGATCAACACTTCCCAACAAACCATCGAAAAGCCAAGGCATCGATTTTCCATTAAAATTCTCAACAAGCAAGCGGAAATCTTCGGGCTGTGGATGTTTGAATTTCCATGTTTCATAATACGCATGCATCATTTCGTCGAATGCATCTTGCCCCATAAATTCCGCCAGGTAATTGTAAATATTGGATGTTTTCTTATACACAATAGCTCCGTAATTCATTGAACTGTATTGATCCGAATTAAGCGCTAAGGATTGATCTTCATTTCGACGAGCAACAAATTGGTAGAATAGGTTTCGCAGTGCATTGGGGGCAAAATCGCTGGTGTGCAAAAGTGTGTTTCCTACTCTGGGGACCATTGCATCAATCTCGTTACGATTGGGGTATTTCAAATGCATGTATCGTTCTTCATAATAGGAATTGCTTCCTTCGTCCATCCATGGATAATCGCGTTCGTTACTCCCTAAAATTCCATAAAACCAATTGTGTCCAACTTCGTGTGCAATCACTTCATCGAGTGCAATTGGATCTCCTTGCGATGCAATAATAGTTATTGTTGGATATTCCATTCCTGCACCAGCACTCAAAGCGCCATCAACGGCTTTGCATACTTTGTAGGGATAATCACCCAGCCATTTCGAATAATTGTAAACTGCATCGTTCACGTATTGTGGAGCAGCAAACCAATCATTTGCATCTTTATCGGCGAAATAGCAATAGGTTTCAACGGTTCGTCCACTTTTCGGCAATGTTACTTCGCTCTTTAAAATATGGTAGTTTTTATCGGCAAACCAAGCAAAATCGTGCACATCCGAAAGTGTGTATGTAACTGTTTTTAAGGTTGAGGATGAAGCGGGAGCTGGGGCATAAAATCCTTTTTTACGGGGTCCTGCATTCTTTAATGAATCTGTTTTTAAACAAATCTCATCGATGCGTTTTTGCTCCTCAGAATTTGCTTCCATATCGCCACTTGCTGCAATCACGTAGTTTTCGGGTGTGGTAATCGACACCTTGAATGTTCCGAATTCGGAATAGAATTCACCTTGATTCAAATACGGGAAAGCATGCCATCCTTTAGCATCATATACTGCTGGTTTTGGATACCACTGACACAGCTGATATTGCTGTCCGGAATGTCCCAAACGTGAGAATTTGCTTGATGGAATTTTAACCCGAAAAGGTGTGCTTATAGTAATTTCAGCTCCTGGTGCCAAAGGTTTTTGCAAAATGATTTTTCCAATGTCGATGTTGTTTTTATCCTCAACAAAGGAAACCGAAGCTCCATCCACTTGGAAGTTGAGATTATCGATAAACCCTCGTTCATTTTCATTGGCAAATTGAAACTTCGTAGAACCATTTAAAAGTTCCTGTTTAGCAAAAGCAGTTTCGTTGTTTTTGTAACCATTGGGCCAAAGGTGAAACCAAATTTCGTTTAAAGTGTCTGGCGAATTGTTGATGTATCGAATACGTTCATCGGCCTGAAGCATGTGATTAACATCATCAAGTGCAACGTTTATAGTATAATGAACTTCTTGCTGAAAATAAGCTTGCTTGGATTTGGATGGATTCCTGATTTGATCGGTTTGAGCAAATGCGAAATTTGAAAAAAATGCGATGGAGCAGATTACATAATTTCTCATCGATGAACTTAATTTAAAAGTTTATGAACAGCGTTATCTAAATCAGCACCACGAAGTCCTTTGCCAACAATCTTCCCTTCTTTATCTATTAAAATAGTAAATGGAATTCCAGTAATACCGAATTGTTTTACAACCGAAGAATTCCATCCGCCTAAATCGCTGACATGACTCGGCCAAGTTAAACCATCTGTTTGAATGGCTTTTTCCCAAGCGGCTTTGTCTTTATCGAGGGAAAT
>CAXNGM010000205.1:0-4908 GCA_964201695.1 Bacteroidia bacterium
TGCATTGCCGGGAAATTGAAAAATCGTTGGGCCGGTTTAGCAAGTGAATCTGAATTTTTGCTTGCGCGTACAGAAATAGGTAATAAAGAACCATTCTCTGAAGAAGAAAATTGGATTGCTGCTGCCGAATGGGCCGATAAAAATGGAGCAGATATCGTTAATAGTTCATTAGGTTATACCGATACCCGTTATTTTCCAAGACACATGGATGGTAAAACAACGTATATCACACGCGGAGCAAACATGGCTGCGCGGAAAGGAATGCTCATCGTAAATGCGATTGGGAATGAAGGCGAAAGTGCTTGGCATATCATGGGAGCTCCAGCCGATGCAGATTCGGTTTTGTCGGTTGGTGGTGTTGCACCTTGTTGTAATTCACACATCAATTTCAGTTCGTACGGCCCAACACGCGATATGCGTTTGAAACCTAATGTATGTGCACAAGGACGCGTGTTTTGTGCAAATCCGAATGGTGATGAAGCGGCAGACGGCACCTCGTTCGCTAGTCCATTAGCTGCTGGATTTGCCGCCTGTGCATGGCAAGCAAAACGAGATTTAAAAGCAATGGAACTATTCAAAGCATTGGAAAGTAGTGGACACCTCTACCCCTACTTCGATTATGCGCATGGATATGGAGTGCTTTCAGCGAAACGTTTTTTAGAGGGTATTGAAGACTCAAGTTCATTTGAAATTCAGAGAGCAACAGTCACTTCAGAAGAAGGGATAAGCTCTGAGATGTTTAATGTTGTAGTGAAAACATTCGATTTAAAGGAAACAGAAACGGACGATTCTCATTACATGTATTACAGTATAATGAATCCCAAAGGCGGATTGGATGAGTATTACGTCATTAATGTAATCCAAGAAATTCCCCTGAGTTTTAATGTGAACGCGTATCCAACAGGATCAAAACTTCGGGTTTCCTTCAAAGGTAATATGCAAGAAATAACGTTTAACAATGAATAAAACAACCTCCATTTTCGCTGGTTTATTGGTGCTATCCATGAGTGTATGTGCTCAGGAAGAAATTTTAGAAATGAATCCTGCGGTTGATACCATTGAGCCAGTGAAAGGACCCAATCGTAAGCACTTTGTGCACCCATTTATGAGTTTTGGAATGTGCGTAGATGCTGGAGAAACTGGTGCACAAGTTAAACAGCCACGAATAGATCAGTTTAGTTTTGGTTTTCGATATAAGCGCCGACTCGCTGAACATTTTGCTTGGGGCTGGGATTTAGCTTATAACGTAAATGATTTTTCACTAAAGCAAGACCTCATTAAAACCACCCCGGATTCATTCTTATACGATTCGCAACGCATGATTTTCAATATTGCCCAAGCTGGATTGTTTTTGCGTTTGAATTATGGAAAACGAGGAAATACATTAGGAAAATACATCGATTTAGCCGGGTACGGTGATGCTGTTATTGCTCATACGCTTTTTACAAAGAAACATTCCAACGATAAATATAACTCGATAGAAAGAACTCGCCGTTCGGGCTTGGGATATTTTCAGCGATTGAATTACGGAGCGCAAGTGCGATTTGGATTCAAAAAAGTGATCATTTATGGACAATATCGAATTTCAGATATGTTCTACAAACCCGAAAACTTGGCTGAATTACCGAGGATAATTGCAGGTATTCAATTTAGTTTACGTTAATTTTTCAACTTGAAAATTGCAGTCAATACCCGTTTATTGCTTTCCGGTAAATTGGAAGGTATAGGTTGGTTTACTTATGAAACATTAAAACGCATTACGCAGGATCATCCTGAACATGAATTTCTATTCATTTTCGACCGACCATTTAGTGATGAATTTGTGTTTGGCAAAAATGTCAAAGCCGTTTATGCGGGTCCACCAACACGCCATATTTTTCTGTTTTTTCCATGGTTTGAGTTTCAAGTCCCTCGATTGCTTAAGAAATACAAAGCCGATGTGTTTTTGAGTACCGATGGGCAATTATCTCTTTTAAGTAATGTGCCTCAAATTGCAGTGATACATGATTTGAACTTCCATCATAATCCTGAGCAATTGCCCAAGATCGTTCGTTGGTATTACAATACATTTTTTCCGAAGTATGCTCAAAAAGCGGCTCGGATTGCAACGGTTTCTGAGTACACAAAGCAAGACATCGTTAAAACATACGGAATCGATGCTTCGAAAATTGATGTCACTTGGAATGGCTGCAATACGCGCTATGTTCCTTTAACGGAAGCTGAGAACGAAAAAACGCGCAAGAAGTATACTGATGGAAAAGCCTATTTCCTTTTTGTTGGATTGATTATTCCACGAAAGAATCTGGTTCGTTTGATGCGCGCATTTGAACTTTTTAAAACACAAACTGGTTCTGAAATGCGTTTGCTCATTGTTGGAGAAAAAAAATGGTGGGACAATGCACACGAAGAGACTTATCAATCGCTTGTTCATAAGAATGATATTCATTTTGCGGGTAGATTAATGGCTGAAGAACTTCACAAGGTTTTATCGGCAGCGTTTGCTTTAACCTTTGTACCCATTTTTGAGGGATTTGGTATTCCAATCATCGAAGCGTTTTCTTGCGGAACTCCTGTCATTACATCCAATCTTACATCCATGCCAGAAGTTGCTGGCGGAGCTGCATTATTAGTTGATCCATACGAGGAAAAGGATATTGCCGAAAAGATGAAGATGCTGTTTGATTCAGAAGAACTTCAAAAACAATTAATAGAAAAAGGATTGATAAGGAAAGATGCCTTTTCTTGGGATTATACTGCATCTCAATTGTGGAAATGCATAGAAAATGTTCTTGTCGGAATCAAAGCATAAAAAAACCGGTCCCGCTATGCGGAACCGGTCAACAAAAAAATTAACCTAACCTTAACTTTTTTTGTTTCTGTCATCCTAAAATGACATGGCAAGGATAAGAAGAAATTTTATAAAAACAAATTTTTAAAGAGCTAATTGCTTACAACGATGGAATTAGAGTTCATTGAACAATCGATTAGATTAAATTTAGTAATCATTCATATTTCATCGTAATTTAATATAAAACAGGCAAATACATTAACATATTGTTAATATTTCAAAATCGATTTGGTTTATTAATTACTCCAATCAAAAACAATATTTATTTTCAGTAATCACTTTTTGTGCAATGTGTTGACGTAGTTCTTTGGTATTTAAAGGACCAACTTTCGTGAAACGTCGTAAACCCATCATCATCATTCTAAGTTCATCGCCTTCAGCATAGGAATTCAACGCATTTTTACCTGCGATGTAAATTCGATCTGATGCATCATTCAAGTAAACACGCGCCATTTCAATTTTTAGTGCAGATTCAGCTTCTCCTAATGTTTGATGAACTTTTTCGGCACGCAACAAAACCGATTCACTGATGTACAATTCAATCATCATATCGGCAATGTTCATCAAGATTTCCTGCTCTTTGGCAAGTGTCATCATGAGTTTTTGAACAGCCGAACCAGCAACCATCAATACCGCCTTTTTGAAATTGGCAATGATTCGTTTTTCAGGTGCGAATAATGAATCGTCCTGCGCACTAAAGTCTGGAATGGCCATCAATTCTGCTGCTACTGCGGTTGCAGGACCCATCAAATCGAGTTCTCCTTTCATCGCGCGTTTTAACATCATATCAACCGTTAACATGCGATTGATTTCGTTGGTGCCTTCAAAAATTCGGTTAATACGCGCGTCACGGTATGCTCTGTCCATAGGAGCTTCGGCTGAGTAACCCATTCCTCCATAAATCTGAACGCCTTCGTCAACCACATAATCGAGCGTTTCGGAACCATGTACTTTTAATATTGCACATTCAACCGCAAATTGTTCCACACTTTTCAATTTGGCTTTGAACGGATCCATTCCACCTTCAACCAAGGTAGCATAAGCATCATCTATATTCTGTCCCAAGCGATAGGTTGCAGATTCACATGCATAAACCCGAATCGACATTTCTGCCAGCTTATGACGAATTGCTCCGTATTTCGAAATGGCTCTTCCAAACTGTTCACGTTCGTTGGCATACTTAACTGCTGTTGATATGCATTGCTTGCAACCACCCAATGCTGCAGCTGCCAATTTGATACGTCCTATATTCAATATGTTTACGGCTATTTTAAATCCGTTTTGACGTTCCGACAGGAGATTTTCAACGGGAACCATACAATCATTAAAGAAAACTTGAACTGTTGATGATCCATTGATTCCCATTTTCTTCTATTCCTCATTCAATTAAAGTCCAGGGAAATTTCGTTCAACAATAAATGCACTTAAATTCTCATCCTCATCAATTTTAGCGAAAACTGTAAAAACATCAGCAAAACCGCCATTGGTAATCCACATTTTTTGTCCATTAATGATGTAATGCTTTCCATCATCCGTCAATTTCGCATGGGTTTTTCCGCTGTTGGCGTCCGATCCAGAACTTGGTTCTGTCAAACAATACGAAGCTTTCCACTCGCCCGAAGCCAATTTGGGAATATACTTTTGTTTTTGAGCTTCGTTACCGTAATACAAAATGGGCAAGGTGCCAATTCCGGTATGTGCCGAAAGCGCTACAGCAAAGGAAAATCCAGCACCTGCAACTTCTGCAACCAACATCGATGTATTGAAGTCTTTTCCAAATCCGCCATATTCTTCGGGAACAGAAACTCCCATTAAACCGAGAGCTCCAGCTTTGTCAAGAAGTGAAGACATGAGTCCAGGTTCCATTTTATCGATGCGATCTAAATGTGGATGGACTTCAGCATCCAGAAAATCTTGTGTCGATTGTGCAATCATGAGTTGCTCTTCATTCCATTCTTCGGGAATAAAAATTGAAGATGCATTGCTTTCACGGATTAGAAATTCTCCGCCTTTTAATGGTGATTTTTCAGCTGATTCCATAATGTATATCGATATAATTA
>CAXNGM010000206.1:0-4897 GCA_964201695.1 Bacteroidia bacterium
CCCGGATTTACACTCATTAATAAAAACATATCCGCATCGTGAAGAATATCTTCGAGCTGATTTATGGGCGTTCCTGGATTTATAGCTACACCTGCTTTGATTCCTAATGAGCGTATTTTCTGAAGTGTGCGGTGAATATGATTACATGCTTCCAAATGAACGGTAATGGTATCGGCTCCACATTTTGCAAATTCTTCGAGGTAGCGATCGGGTTCTACAATCATTAAATGAACATCGAGTGGTTTTTGAGAGAGCAGTTTTACATGCTTCAGAATCGGAAAACCGAATGAAATGTTGGGAACAAATACACCATCCATCACATCCACATGAAACCAATCGGCTTCACTTTCATTAATCAATTGAATGTCTTTACTCAGATTGTTAAAATCGGCCGAAAGGATAGATGGAGCAATAAGATGATTCATGCGCAAATATATTTGTTCTTTTTATAATTCTGAACTTTTGAAATTCAAATTTAACATTGAGATGATTCTTTCTACACCTTAGGAATTCCACGAAATCGTTCCATCTTCATTCTCCTTAATAATTCGTTCATCCATCCAAATGCGCATTTTTTCTAAGAAAATAGCTGGGTCTTCGGAAAATAATTTAACGAGATCATCGGGTTTGAGAGAGTCATTCTCCAATATTGATTGAAGCTGTGAAAGCAAACGATTATTAGTAGAGATTTCTTGATCACTTTTACTTTTATCGAGACAAACATCGCAATGTCCACAATTACGCAGGTTCTTTTCTCCAAAATATCCGACTAAAAAAGAGGATCTGCATTGTGTATCTTCTTCCGCATAATCAAGCATGGCTTGCATTCTAGTTAATGCTGCTAATCGACGTTCTTCATAACGTTTTAAAGACAAGGGGATTCTTTCGGGATGTTGACGGCCAAGTGTGAAATAAATCTGAGGTTCATCGTTCGATGCCACATAATGTATTACTCCCGATTTATGTAAAAACGCCAACATTTCTTTGGTCCGACTCAATGGAATATTGCAGCGTTCAGATAAATCGTTTTCACGGATTTGAATAAACTCCTGAAAAATTCCACCGTAGGATCGCAAGAGCGTTTTTAATAATACAGCATAACTCGGATTTTGGATTTCAAAATCATACAGTTCATGCTGTGAGACAGGGATGAAAATGCGACTTGGCTGATAATGATTTTCTTGTAAGCTGATTAATCCTTCCGTTTCTAAAAATCGCAAAGCGGAATAACAATCTACAGGATGTTGCCTGTAACGCAAGGAAAAATTTCCCAAATCGAACGGAAACGATTGCTCCAATCCTGAACCTACGGGCAATTGAAGGTAGTTTCCAAGCCAATTGTACACTGATTTTATAAAGTCAAATCCTGGAAATGAGCGATTGAATCGTTCTTCAAAATCACTTTTATCGCCTTGGTCGCTTAATAACACGGCAAAGGCTTTATTGCCATCTCTTCCTGCGCGACCAGCTTCTTGAAAATACGCTTCTGGTGAATCGGGCAATTCCAAATGCACCACACTGCGCACATCGCTTTTGTCGATGCCCATTCCAAATGCATTGGTGCAAACAATTACACGAATGCGCCCTTCAATCCAATGTAATTGCCGAATATTTCGGGTAGCTCCATCCAAACCAGCATGATAATATGAAGCAGAGATTCCTGATTCAATCAACAAATCCGAAACTTCTTTGCACCGCTTTCGGTTTCTTACGTAGACCACCGAGCTTCCTTGAATTTTTTCAAGAATACGAAGGAGTTGAGCCGGTTTGTTTTCTGTGTGACGAACAATATAAGCCAAGTTGGGTCGGACAAAGCTCTTCTTGAATCGTTTGTTTTTGGTAAATAAAAGTTTGGCTTCAATGTCATCGCACACTTCGGGCGTTGCCGTGGCCGTTAATGCAATGACCGGTATGTTTGGAAGGAATTGGCGGATTTCGGCAATCTGCAAATAACTGGGTCTGAAATCATAGCCCCACTGCGAAATGCAATGCGCTTCATCGACAGCAATTAATCCCAGATTCATCTTATTGAGTGCATTTAAGAAACGCTCTGTTTTTAATCGTTCGGGCGATACATATAAGAACTGCAATTCTTCGTCGATGCAACGGTTAAGCAACAAATCTACTTCATCTGATTTCATTGATGATGATATCATTCCCGCCTTGATTCCTCTTTTTTCTAGGTTCTCCACTTGGTCCCTCATTAATGCAATCAAGGGAGAAACGACAATGCATAATTTTTCGTTGCAGAGCGCGGGTACTTGAAAGCAAAGCGATTTTCCTCCACCAGTAGGAAGTAAAGCTAACGTATCGAAACCATCCAAAACAGATTGAATTATTTCCAATTGTAAGGATCGAAACTTGGAAAATCCCCAATATTGCTGAAGTATATCTTGCGGATTTAACATTCGGCAATTTACTTTATTCCTGCATTATTTAACAGGTATTGAGCACGCCAGCTAATAGAACCCATAGGAATTGGAACCAGTTCATAGCCCAACTCTAGATAAACCGATTCCAATGCACGATGAACTTTCAACGCCATCGTAAAATCTTCTTTTCGTTCAGCATCTCGATGGAAAATGGCCTCCCAAGGTGGTGTGATGTAAACAATGGGATCATACTTGAAATCTTGACACAATTGCCAAATTTCTTCAGGTGTTTCTTTCTTTTCTTTTCTTAAAAAACCTGCAATGTCGGGCAAACCTCGGTCGTAAAACCGTATGCTATTTTCGCCCAATGCATATTGATTAATTCTACCTTGTAAAACCTGCTCCGAAAATGAAGTGATATCAAGCCAGGGTAGGGCAGTGCCGCCTGTTTCCACTTCGTCATGAATAATTTGTCTTGCTATTTCATGAAAAACAGAAAAACCCATACGCTCTAATTCCTGTATGATACTGGATTTTCCGAAGCCCGGACCACCTGTGAGTAAAATGCGTTTGGTCACGAGTTATAAATTCATCAAGGGTAAATATTCTAAAATCAATCGGTTTAAGAAGTGATGGGACGCTTACGACAACAATCGCCATTTCAAGATACCCAAACGATGCAAGAAATAGCGCATCGAAACATGTAAGACACCTAATCCATAAATGGAAGAGCGTTTGAAATTGATGGAGGATGCTTCATCGAAATACTTCGTCGGACATGTAATTTCGGCGATTTCATATCCTTTTGAAAAGATTTGAGCAATCATTTGATTATCGAAAATGAAATCGTCGGAGTTCGGAGTTAGGTCTATAGAACGTAAAACCTCACCCGAAAAAGCACGAAACCCTGTATGATATTCCGAAAGTTTCTGATTCATTAATAGATTTTGTGAAAAAGTGAGGAAGCGATTGGCTATGTATTTATAAAGAGGCATTCCGCCTTTGCGAGCACCTTTTCCTAAAATTCGACTCCCAAAAACGACTGGGTACAAATCATTGGCTATGATGGCAACCATCGAATGAATTAGCAATGGTGTATATTGATAATCAGGATGCAGCATAATCACCACATCGGCATTCAGCTCCATTGCCTTAGCGTAGCATGTTTTCTGGTTTCCGCCGTAACCTTTGTTTTGCTCGTGCCTTATCACGTGGGTAATTCCAAGTTTTTTGGCTAATTCAGAGGTGTTATCCTTGCTATGATCATCAACAAGTACTACATCATCAACAATGTCGAAGGGAATTTCGCGGTATGTTTTCTCTAATGTTTGGGCAGCATTGTAGGCTGGCAAAACCACCACCACTTTTTTATTGTTAAACATGATGCGAAAATAGAAAAATTTAAGTTTGGGGATTCAAGATTTCGTACCGCTAATTTCAGGTCAATCTTATCGCCAATTTATTCGTAGATTTAATGCAATCATCTATTACTTACAGCGATTTATTTTAGTTTTAACGAACAATTTATAGAAATGAAATGTTTGTACAATTGATTAAAATGGAAAAATTTCGAATTTAATCGGTCCTCATTTTATTTATCAACAAGTCTGCTCAAAATTGTTTAAAATTTAATGATAATTAATTTGCAGATAAAGTTCCTTTTTGTATAATCGCAACTTACATATTTATTTAAAAGCCCATCATGGGAGAGTATAAAAAAATTGAGATAGAATATATATTAAAGACATCTCCGGGAGTTTTATTTTCATTTTTAACAGAACCCAGTGGTTTATCAGAATGGTTTTGTGATGATGTCAATATAAAAAATAGCATTTATACTTTTGTTTGGAATAAAGATTCGGAGCAAAAAGCGAAACTTCTTTCCTTTAAGGAGAATTTCTTTGTGAAATATCATTGGATGGACGAGCCTGATGCAACCTTTTTTGAACTTCGTATTGACGTAGACGAAATTACTGGAGAAACGGCATTGATTGTAACTGATTTTTGTGAAGAAGGCGATGATGAAGAAATTGTTCTAACTTGGAATAGCGCCATTCAAAAATTGCATCGAGTAATTGGTTCTTGATATAGTATCTTTGCGCTCTTATTTTTGATCGCTTGTTAAAACGCATCGACGCATTTGTATTACGTTCCTATTTAGGTCCATTTATCATGACCTTCTTCATTGCGCTATTCATTCTGCTGATGCAGTTTGTTTGGAAATATGTGGATGATCTTGTAGGAAAAGGACTTGAATGGTTAATAATTCTGAAGCTATTGGGATTGGTTGCCATTACCATGATTTCATTGGCATTGCCATTAGCTGTTTTGCTTTCCTCATTAATGACCTTTGGAAACCTAGGTGAATACATGGAACTCACCGCCATGAAATCCTCGGGGATTTCTTTGCAACGTGGAATGCGTTCGGTGCTAGTTTTCTCACTGATGTTAAGTATTTCCGCATTTTATTTTTCAAATAATCTGCTGCCAAGAGCCAATCTCAAGATGAAAACACTCTTGCAGGA
>CAXNGM010000207.1:0-4882 GCA_964201695.1 Bacteroidia bacterium
CCCAATCATCGTGTACTCGAAGTTGGATGTGGAATTGGAACGTTGACAGGCTTATTGGGTTCCTATTTAAAAGATGGCAAACTCACTGCTGTCGATATTAGTCCAGAGAGCATAGAGATCGCAAAAAAGAGAACGGAAGCGTTGAAGCAAGTTGATTATGTGGTAACCGACATGTCCGATTTTGCACCAGAAGGCAAATTCGATTTCATTGTTTTTCCGGATGTTTTGGAACATATTCCCAAAGATCAGCACAATGCTATTTTTCGTTTATTGAGCAAATCGCTTCACGAAGGCTCAAAAATGGCCATTCATATTCCTGATCCAATTGCTTTGGATTTCATTCGATTAAACACACCTGAATTGCTTCAGATTATTGACCAATCGTTGTACATGGAAGATTTCTGTAAAGCAATGGAAGGTACTACGTTGATGGTTGAAACCTATGAGCGCTATCCGCTATTTACCATTGAACCAGATTATAATTGGATTCTACTTTCTATTAAACGAAGTTATAGTTCAATGCCCAAACAATCGAAATACAAACTCAAATTGGTTGAGTGGCTCAGGCATTAGGATTACACAATGCACATCCTCTATTTCTGCCCTTCATTAGCAACTTTTGTCCAAAAAGACATTGAAATTTTACGCGATTTTGCAAAAGTTAATGTGTTTGTTTTTGAACCAAATGCAAAATGGAAAACACCTTTTTCATTATTAAAGCAGAAACTTTTTCTCCTAATTCACATTTGGAAATCTGATATCTTAATCTGTCAATTTGGTGGTTATCATAGTTTTTTGCCAGCCCTTTTCGCAAAGATTTGGGGTAAAAAATGTGTAATCGTTGCCGGTGGAACCGATTGTGTCGGCTTCCCAAAAATTGGCTATGGAAATTTTCAAAACAAACTTCAAGGACTATTTACGCGTTGGAGTTTTGAATTATGCAGCGAAATCTGGCCTGTTGATGAATCACTTGTTCGAACACAAAGCAATTACGATTCGGAACAAAACCAAGCACAAGGAATATTAACGTATTGTCCGAATACAAAAGCGAACATTCATATTATTCATAATGGTTTTGATGAAGAAAAATGGACGTTTAATTCTCAAAAGGAAGTGCATTCATTTATAACAGTAGCCGGAGGAATATCCGAGCACAGGCGTTTTGTTTTAAAAGGAATGGACTTGATACTTTCAACAGCTGAAGCATTTCCCAATTATTCTTTTACCATTGTTGGAAGCAGCCATTTCGATTTCCCAATTCAGATTCCAAGCAATGTTACTTTAGTAGGATTGGCAAATCAAGAAACATTGAATGCATTATTTCAAGAGCATCAATACTACATGCAACTATCCATTTCGGAAGGTTTCCCCAATGCGCCTTGCGAGGCAATGTTATGCGGGTGTATTCCAATTGGAAGTAATGTTGCTGCCTTACCTCTGATAATTGGGGATACTGGATATCTTTTAAAACATCGCAACAAAGAAGAGTTAATTCAACTCATTCATTCACTTCCAGAACCCCAAACAAGCGATTATGAAAGATGTAGAGATCGTATTGTTAAGGAATTTCCGTTTTCGAAACGCGCTTCATTAATTAAACAGCACATTGTTGGTGTGTAGATTTATTTCATCTCGTGTTCAGGTTGGCAATTGAACATTTTTTTTAAACTTGCTGAACTATGGGCGTAATTCAACGACAAGGTATTCAAAGCACCGTAATTACCTATGTAGGAATTTTTTTAGGCATGCTGAGTTTACTCGTATTGCAGCCCATATTTCTTAGCCCCGAAGAGATTGGTTTAACACGCGTACTCTTCTCATTTTCCTTTCTTGTTTCTACAATTATTCCGCTGAGTGCTGGTAATATTATTACGCGCTACTTTCCAAAGTTTCGAGATGCCCAAACAAATCACCGTGGATTTCTAGGATTCATATTACTATTTCCACTAATTGGAAGTTTGCTCGCATTACCCCTACTCTATTTTCTAAAAGATTGGTTTATTGCCTTATACTCGAAAGAATCGGAACTTTTTGCCAGGTATTTTCTTTGGATTTTCCCTTTGTCAGTGATATTAAGTTTGATATCCATTTTCAATAATTACCTCTTTTCTGTATTCAGACCCTTACTCCCAGCATTGGGTCAAGAGGTTCTTATTCGATTCTTTTTTATCATTTTAATTATTGTCTATTCAAGTGGATTCCTAACATTGAGCCAGTTTATTACCGCATACATTGGATCGTTTATTTTACAATTGCTGTTGCTCTTGATTCAAGGAATTCGTGTTGGGCATCTTTCCTTAAAACCAGATTGGAGTTTTGTTACGCGTCCTTTTATTAGAGAAATGCTCATTTATGGCTGGACCGTTTTCCTTGCGGGTATTGCATCCATGGCAATTAAATTACTTGACTCTGTAATCCTTGGTCAAATGGTTCCACTTGCATTGGTAGGTGTTTATGGAATTGCTGCTTTTATTCCCACATTTATTGAAGCCCCATTAAATGCGCTCGATAAAGTGGCCAACGTTCGCGTTTCGCAATCTTGGGAAAAGAATGATATAGAGAATATCAAAGACATTTATTATAAATCGGCGAGGTATTTATTTCTATTGGGTGGTTTCTTGTTTTTAATGGTAACTATCAATGCACCGTTTTTATTTAAATGGCTTCCCGATACATATTATCAAGGTGTTCCTGTTGTTGCAATATTAAGTTTGAGTTCCTTGTTCTATCTAATGACTGGATCAAATACAGCCATTATTTTTAATAGTAACCGATTTACCAGTGGTGCTTTGGCATTAGTTTGTGTAGCTATTTTAAATTTAGTGATGCTGTATGCATTAATTCCCATTTGGGGATTGGAAGGTGCTGCTTGGGCAACTTGTTTATCCAGCTTGGCTTACAACCTGTTTAAATACTTGTTTATTTATCTGAGGTTTAAGTTGCAACCATTCGATAAGCGAACTTTATACATAGCCTTTGCCATATCATTTACTTATGGAATTATCCAATTTCTGCCTCTTTTCGAATCTGTTATTTTGAACATTGCCGTTCAGACAATTGTTGCCAGTTTCATTTATGGATTATTGATTTGGTTTAGTCGCGCCGCCGATGATTTGAAGCAGCTACTACCATTTTTCAAGAATAAAGAATAGTGCCACAATTAAATCGGGCAAGGGATTGCAGCAAGGTGCCCTGCACCGCGGAAAGCCCGGTGACGACGCAGGAGGCATGCCCCCCAAATCTCGAAAAATTAGAACGCTCTATTTACTCCAACTACCCAACGAAACTGAAGAAAATCGGGCGAAACATCGGGAGTATTGGTTAATAACAAAGGCATATCGAAACGGAATGTGAGCGGCTTTTCCATGTTCAACGGCCCCCATTTCTTGATGGTAAAAGCAACACCTACACCCGCATCGGCGCGTGGTTGTGCAAATGCCATTTTCTCACCGGGCAAATTGGATTGAATAAAACCTGCATCAGCAAAGAGATAGGTGTTTATCTTTAACCAATTGCGTGTAAACTTAGGACGAATAGGAAACAAACGATCGAACTCCAATTCTGCATTTACAGCTGCTCCAGAATTGCCTTTGTAAACCGGAACAATGGTTCCATCGGCACGCTGAAATGGCACTAAATAGCCTGAATATCCACGTAAATTTAAACCGCCTCCGTATTGCAAATGATTAGTGGTATTTCCGAAACCGCCCCAATCTTGTGGAAAGAACGCTGCCGAACGCATGAATTTATTATCCATCATGCTTTCTTGATTAGCTCCAGCAAGGTATAGCGCCGATTCGGATGCCAGATTTGAACCTGTTCCAATTTGGGCAAAAAAGCGGGTGTTGAAGTTGAATTTGCCCAACACATTTTTGTTGACAACCGTTAAACTCAGCTGTGTATAATCGTAATCGGAACCGGGTCCGCTTGTACGCATGTGCATATTGATAAATCCTTCGCCGCGTGTGTAATCGTAATAATGATTGAGCCCAACATTGAGTGTATTATTCCACTGCTGTGGTTTCCACTGATTTCGGTTGATGAGGTAATAAATATCCGTAGAATCGGGGCGATACATGGTTTTGAAATACGTGTAAAAGTCGGTAGTTTCTTTGCGGTTTTTGAAATTGAAACCCAATTGCGCTGCAGCTAATCCATCGAGATAACGGGCCGACGCATTGATGGAAGAACCCTTCACAATCTTGTTTGTAGGATTGCTGTAATTGACTTTGAAGGAGAAGGGATTGTAACTATTGAAGCGATCATCGAAACCGGGTTTGATTTTCTGAAATCCCGAATTGAGCCAAAAAGTGGCATCGAAAACATGTTTGAAATTCATGTAATTACCATTCACATGCATGCCCAATTTTACTCCATCATAGAAGTTGTACCAAGCATCCGGTCGTATATTGAATTCATATTGATTCCAATCGGGCGTGTTCGAAATACGCGCATCGAAACGCACAATGGATGGGAAATTTTTACTGTTATCGAGACGGTTTACATCGGCTAAACGGCCTGAAGTATCAATAACTACATTATCGAGTTTACCATCAATTTTAATGTTGGCTTTGTAGGTTTGATTTACGATTCCCCAACCAATCCAGCGTGGAAGTTTGGTTGCCTTGGTCGATTTTTCGAACCATGTATTGGGAATATAGAAATCGCTGCGTTTACCATCAATATCGTACACCGAAAAGTCGATTGGCATTTGCATGGAACCTTTTCGTTTGAAGGTGATTTGGTATTCGCCTTCGCCCTTTTTCTTCACGCCATTTACTTTATAATCGATGGTTTTGGATGTTTCAATCCATTGATCAAAGAACCAATTGAGGTCCATTTTGGTATAATGTATGATGGAATTTCTGAAATCTTCGAAATA
>CAXNGM010000208.1:0-4872 GCA_964201695.1 Bacteroidia bacterium
CTCCAAATTTGAACGAATAGATCGAAGGGATTCAGCAATAATTGATTTCGGTTTTTTGTCAACGAGTAACTGTGAAATCGGAATGGTATCTTTGTAGTTGGGAACAATTCCCAACATAGGAACCTCCAAATACTTCATGATTTCGTTCAAAGAAGTTATCTCGTTATGAAACAAATAACGAACAATGATAAGTCCTAAACTCACAATAAGCCATCCTATCAGGGCACTTAATGCAATAAGTTTTCTACTTGGGAAGAATGGGAAAACGGGAGTAGCAGAGGCTTCTAATATGGTGTTTTCGGATGTAATACCTGCATTGGCAATGGTTAACTCCGATTTAATGGTAACCAATTTATTGTAATATTCTTCGTTAATCTGATTCAGTTTTTGAAGACGAACAAATTCAATCCGATCGAAATTTAATGCACCATCCCGAACTTCGATTTCGTAGTTCTCAACCCGCGATTCTATTTCTTCCTTTTGGTCATTGATACTTTTTTGAACAGCCAAAACTGCTTCAATAATCATTTTGCGTTGAATCTTAATTTGATATTCTATTTGAGCTACCGAAGACGCATTGGGTGTATTGGAGTATTTTAATGTTTCTAAGCGCGACAGTTGCCCTCTTAAATCATTTAATAGATTGGAAATCATGCCTTCCGAACTACTTCCAGCCAAAAGTGAGATTAATTGATAAATGTCAATATCCCGATTGTCTGTTACCGCCTTTTGGATGGTTTTTAAACCAGACTCTTCTACTTCTAGATTATTGAGTTTAGATTCTAAATCATTGATACGTGTGTTGAAATCGGGCAAAGGTGTTTCATCATTCAAGCGATTCTTCGTTTTGAAATCCTGAAGGTTTACTTCACTGTCGTACAATTTATCGTAAATGATTTTAAGCTGATCATCAACAAATCGGATAGTATTGAGAGAGCTTTCGGCCTGTTTTTCAATATCATATTTTTTAAATTCTTCGGCAATGGTATTACAGATATCTGCTGCTTTTGCCGGACTCCTTTCATGGAACACCATTTTAATTGTACCTGCTGCATCATTTTCAGTAACGACTTCCAAGTTTGCAGAGTATGTTCGAACTAAGTTCTCAGGTTTTGATAAAATAAAATAGTAAGGATTTTCATTCAACCCCAACATATCCTTACGAATTTTTTCGTAATTAATAACATCAACTTTTATCGAGTCAAGCATTGGTAATCGCTGCCATTTGCCTGTTTTTATTCGATAAACATTTTCCTTGTTGTTGATATTTACAGATACTGTTACGTTATTTTCGTCTGTAAATGATATGTAAGCGGGTATGTTATACAATTCATTTGTTGGATTATGATAATCAATTTCAAAGGGAGAACTACGATACATCTCGTAATTCAACACATTTCCAATTTGAAAATATCCAATATCTAATGGGAGTTTGTTAAATACTCGGTCAAGAAAAGTGGGCGACTTCAATAGTTCAATTTTACTAGAGATGTCGCTCTGAGTAGAAAACTCTTTATCAAGAAGTAATTTCGAGTTTTTGTCTGCTAGTGCAATTTGAATAACCGTTTTTGCCTCATAAATAGGGTAGGTATAGCGTAAATAAAGGAACGCCATCAAAAATGAAATAATAAAGAAGAGAACAATCCATGCAGAATTCCGCTTTGCTACTTTTAAGAATAGCTTCAGATCAAATTCATCATTAAGGTTGGAAATTTTACGCTCTACCATTTATTATTTTACTAATCCATATATTAAAACACCTAAGCTAATTGCACCAATATAACCAGCTATACGATTGGTGAAATTGATAATATAATCGTTTCGTGGCTCTATATAAATAATATCATTTCCTTGCAATACTATGTTTCCCTTTTTCATTCCTTCAATAGTAGAAAGATTGATAAGGTAAACTTGTGGATTTTCAGGGTTTCCTCGAATCAATTTTACACGATTCGCTTTTGCATCTCCAGAAACACCTCCGCTCATTGCAATTGCTTCTGTGAGGGTTGTATTTTGATTACTTAATGTTAAAACACGAGCTGATCCTGAGCTACCAGGAAATAATATTACACGTTTGTTTGTAATGGTGATTTTGACAAAGGGATCAATGAAGATTTCTTTATAGCGTTCTTCCATCATCAGCTCTGCTTCACGCTGGGTAAGATCTTTTATTTGAATCCTACCTAAAACAGGAAGTTTTATTGTGCCATCGTATTCTACTAAAGCAGTTATTGCTTTCGCCATTGTGGAATTACTCCCCGAATTCCCACCTGACGTATTACCAGAATTTCCTTCCAACAACATGGCTCCTTTATTCGGATTGACCTGGATTTCAATATTGTCGTTAATAGCAATTTTATATTCCCGGGTTGGGGGTATTTTCGATAAATCATCGAATGGGTAATTGTGTTTTGTTCGAAACATAATCGCCCTATTGTTACAGGATGACATGAACATAACCGCCAAAAGGAATGTCAGCAGAGAAATATGTCTATGGAAACAACATTTCATAATTTCGCAAAGCTACTAAAAATATATATGGTAACTTGTCTATTTCTAATCACCTGCTTTATTCAATAAATCATAATAAAGTTCGGTCATATCTCTTACCAATCGGGTATAATGGAATTTATTGCGAACGTGTTCCCAGCCCGCACGAGACAATTCATCACGTCGTTCTTTACTTTCTGTTAGTTGAAGTAATAAATCGGCAAACTGATTCGGGTCCGTTTTGGAATGACTTAATAATGCCGTAACGCCTTCTACTACAACATTTTCAATGCCCCCAACATTTGTTGTAACAATAGGTTTATTGGCGGCTTGTGCTTCAATTAAACTAACTGGAGTTCCTTCATTTAATGAGGTGAGCGCAATAATATCTAAACCGGCACAGGCAACATCAATTTCTTGAATCCACGAAGTAAAAGTTAAAGGCGCAATAGCATTAGAAGCCATCCCATCAATAAATGGAATTTCGGCTTTCCGAGCCATCGATTCAATGTTCAAACGGTCTTCTCCATCGCCAATGATAAACAAGCGAATTTTTTGTTGTGTCTTATCTAACACAATTTTACAAGCTTCAATAAATAACTTGTGATTTTTAATAGGAACCAATCGACCTATAATCCCAATGGCAATCTCCTCGCCTGAAATGTTATAGCGTAAACGAAATGAAGAGCGCTTATCCTGCATGTTTTCAGTAAAGCGCGTCAAATCGAATCCCAATGGTACAACACGAATTTTTTCTGGTTTGCAAATACGATGTATCAAACACAATTCGGTTTTTTGCTTCTCACTAATTGCAATAATCGTTGAACTTCTTCTTGCTAAATTCCGTTCTATGTTTTTATACATCACGGTTTTCATCTTTCCGAAATAGGAATGGAAAACGTGCCCATGGAAGGTATGAATGATAACAGGGACTTTCATGTTTGCAGCAGCCAATCGACCTATCGTTCCTGCTTTTGAAGCATGTGTATGCACAATGTCGGGTTTGAAATCCTCGATTATTTTAACCATTTTTCGATACGCTTCGAAATCGTTTTTTAGGTCAATCTCGCGCTTCATCTCTGGGATGATAATCGGATCTAAGCCAAGGTTTTTAACGATGAATTCCGAGCTGTCTTCAGAATCATCTTTTTCACCACCTACCAACAGGGTTTCAAATTCGGACGGCATATAACGCGATAAATAAGCCGCGTTGTAGGTAGGTCCTCCCAAATTAAACCGATTGATGATGCGAAGAATTTTTGGCATTTTGAACTAGGTGCTAAAAATCAAATATATCTATTTCAATCGTTTGTTATACCACGATTGAAAAACGATCAATGCCCAAATACGAGCTGCCGAATCGCCTGGATTGTTTGAATGCAATTGTTTTTTAAGTAATTGAATTGCTTCGTTATGGAAAAATCCTTGCTCTTCCAAATTTTTGGATGAAAGTAAATCATCGAAAATCCATGTATTCAATTCATTACGGAACCAGGAAAGCAATGGAACTTCAAATCCATGCTTGGGCCGGTTGTATAATTCTTCGGGCAGCATAGTGCGAAATGCATCTTGCACAATACGTTTTCTTCCAGCTCCCGAAATTTTATATTCGGCTGGCAAGCGCATGGCAAAATCAACTACTTCAAAATCGAGAAATGGCGATCGTACTTCCAAGCTATTCGCCATCGACATCAAATCTACCTTGGTTAACATATCGCCAGGAAGAACTAATTGCATATCGTTAAGCAATACATCGTTCATGTCGCCATTTTTTGAAATCGATCGAGTATGATAAGATTTATACTGATTCGAAATTTCATCTTCTGATTTTCCAGTCCAAAGTGAATTTACATATTGATCGTCGCCATAACCGCACCAGCGCCAGTATCGTTCTTGTTCCGATAAATTCACTCCATCACCAAATTTTTGAAGTTTTCTTGCTAGATCACCAAAGCGACTATTTCGCGATTTCGGCAATGCATTCCACAAAGGAGAAAGTGCGGCGATCGATTTGGCAATAACTCCTCCTTGACGAATTTTCCATTCGGCCGAATGTTTTCGATAACCTCCAAATAATTCATCAGCTCCATCGCCCGATAATGCAACAGTGACGTGCTTTCGGGTTTCTTTACTTAATATATAGACTGCCAATGCAGAAGAATCCGCAAAGGGTTCATCGATGTAATTCAATACATCATGCAAATGTTCGAATAAGTCGGAGTTGCTCAGTGAAAAAACGGTATGATTTGTTTTGTAACGATTGGCAACCAATTGAGCATAGCTTGTTTCATCGAACAACGGCTCGTCTTTATACCCAATGGAAAAGGTATTTAGAGTTTGAGTGTGACGCGAAGCCAATGCAACCACCACCGAAGAATCGAT
>CAXNGM010000209.1:0-4859 GCA_964201695.1 Bacteroidia bacterium
AGACTATCGAAAAATGCAATTTGATCAGCATGATAAAATCCCGCATCCAAAACAGCAACGATTACACCTTGTCCTTGAAATCCCATGTTATGCAGTTTATCGCCATTCAACATTTCGATTTGCACATTGGCATTTCCATAAAATGCCTCGTTATTTTGTTTTAAAGCGAGTTGCTGCTTTGCCAGCTCTGCTTCATTTTGTTCGTATTGTTTCATCAAATCTTCCATGAACTGCTCAGCCGGTGTTTTCTTTTTCAGCTTTGCTACTCTACCCGATTTTACAACAAAAGGCAGGGCACGGATACTTGCCATGATGGATGTATCTTCCAATTGAATGGTGATGGCATTGAACCATTTCATACGATTCAAAACCTGCGCACCCGTTGCTGTAACTGCTGAAACATAACTAGGATTTACAGGTAGATCGTTTTCCTTGAGTTCAATTCCTTGTAGCGATCGACGCTGCAAAGCTTTTACAGAAAGAAATTCAGAAGCGTTCGCTAAACTGTATGGAGAATTAACCCGATCGCTGAATTGAATCCAATATTTAATGGGTGCTGTTTGTGCGTTTACACTTAATGAAGAAGCTGTTAGCACAATAAAGAGAATGAGTGTTTTTTTCATTATTCGGTTCCTATTTCGATGGCTTTCATTGTAAAAACAACGCCACTTTTGATTTCATTAGTTGGTACTATGTACTTTACATCCACAAACTTCTTATAAATCATTCCGGCATTCTTGGCAAAGACTTCGGTATTGCGGTATTCGGAAACAAGGTTTGTAGGATCTATGTTTTCAACTGTTATAGTTGAGTCGAATTGCATGCTATCGGTTGAAAATGCTTGATGAACTTTGCTGTAGGTAACCGTTCTCGCATCTAACGAATTTAGAGCGTTTGTATTCCACTGAAGACTTTCTCTCACTGGAAAAACCAATTTAACAAAGCGTAAATCTTCTTCCACCTTTTCAACTTGAACATCGGTTTTAACCAGCGACCAAACATCCTTTAAGAACCAATTCAATGAGTCGATTGGTTTTTTCCAGCGTTCAACACGGATGGCATTTCGGCCCGAATTATCGACAAAGGTTGACTGATAATACTCTTTTATCAAAAAGGAGTTTGTATCAATCGATTGGTTAAAATCGTCGTAAATGATAGAATCGCATTCATATATAATGTATGAACCAACGGCATCGTTGAAATATTCACGATAAGATTGTTCAGGTAGTTGGATTGTATCTTTCTTGCAAGATTTTGCAGTAAGTAAAGCACATACAAGCAAACTGAAAAGGAATATTCTTTTTACCATGCTTTATTTTTTAATAAAACCTCCACCTACTAAATCGTTGCCTTCATAGAAAACTGCAGATTGTCCGGGGGCAACACCCGATACAGCATCGAGAAAGTCGACTTGCATTGATCCATCCGAATGCATATTCAGCAAACTCATGGAGCCATCGTGTTTGTAGCGAATTTTGGTGAGTGCGTTAAAATCTTCAGGAAGTTCAGCATATTTCATAAGGTTCACATCCCGAACCTGCATGCTGTGTTTGATCAACTCCTCTTTCTCACCTAAAATTACCGTATTTGTTTCGGGGTTGATATCAAGCACAAATGCCGGATAACCGAGTGCTATTTCCAGACCTTTTCTTTGTCCAATAGTGTAAAAGGGATAACCGCGATGTTTACCTACAATGGTTCCATCGGAAAGCACAAAATCTCCACCATCCACTTGTTCTTCCAAGCCAGGAACCTGTCGTTTCAAAAAGCTGCGGTAATCGTTATCGGGAACAAAGCAAATCTCGTAGCTCTCACTTTTATTGGCTATATCTACGAAGTCACTTTCAATGGCCATTTGACGAATATCCGTTTTATGAAAACCGCCCAATGGGAAACGCGTGCGAGCTAAACTTTCTTGGCTTAATCCCCAGAGCACATACGACTGATCTTTACTTAAATCGAGACCGCGCGAGATAACATAACGACCATTGTCTTGCAATCGTTGTTGGGCATAGTGTCCTGTGGCAATGAATTCACAATCGAGCATGTCGGCACGTTTAAGTAGCGCATCCCATTTAATATGTGTATTGCATAGCACACAAGGATTAGGCGTACGACCTGCAATGTATTCATCAACGAAATTGTTAATGATGTAATTCCCAAATTCACCACGAATATCCAGAATGAAATGTGGAAATCCGAAACGAACTGCCAAGCTGCGCGCATCGTTAATAGAATCGAGACTGCAACATCCGGTCTCTTTTTTCCCTCCACCCGAACTGGCATAATCCCATGTTTTCATGGTAATTCCAATTACTTCGTAGCCTTCTTCATGCAACATCATAGCAGCAACAGAACTGTCTACTCCCCCACTCATTGCTACCAATATCTTTCCGTGTTTGCTCATTGTCCTGGTAAAATTTCTTTCTCGTCTTTGTCGAGTTTTTTCAAATTGAGGATGTTTGGTTTATCCGAAACACCATCTTTAAACACTTCAGTCTCGGTTAAGTTCCCAGTTTCATCAAAATGATACCAAGTACCTTGGCGAATATCATCGATGTAGTTTCCACTTAACTTCATTTTCCCATTTGTATGGTAATAGCAAGTCTTTCCGTGTTGTTTTCCTTCCTTGAAAGATGCTGTAAGTCTTTTAGTTCCATCTTCAAAATACTGTCCCCAGAAACCATTTTTCTGATCGTTCAAATAAGATATTTCTTCAGAAACAGGGCCTTCTGGATAATAGATAAACCAAGTTCCTTCGCGACTTCCCTTTTTATAAACTTCTCTTGAAAGCACTTGTTTTTGTTCGTTGTAATAGGTCCAAGTGGAATCTTTCTTTTGTTCGTAGTAGTTGCCATCCGAAATAATAAATCCTTTGGGATCGAATCCTTTTGCATGCGAGTGACGGCCTTTATCGGAATAATAGCAGACCATTTTCAAAGCACCCGATTCTTGGTAATACCGAAAAACGCCTTCGGGCTGATCGTCCTTGAAATTGCCTTCGTAACGGGGAGTTCCGTCCGGAAAATTCTTTCTCCAAAACCCTTGTTTTTTACCTTGTGCATCCGATTTATTCAATTCGGTTTGAGCAAATGAACTGCTTGTCAAACCAAAAAGAAATAAGAAAAGTAAATGAGATTGAATGTGGCGTATCATAATCGTTTACAAAAATAGTTAAACTTTCAGTACAGAAGATTTATAAGGGTTTTTCTAATTGCAGATCAAATTGGTTTGTATTTCCAGCGGCATCAATCGATTCTATCTTTAACGCATGTATACCGGAATTTAGTTCATCCGGAAAATGATATTTCCATTCTCCCGCATTATTTCCGGGTTCTAATAGAATCCAATTCCCATCAAATTGAGATTGAATGGATATAATTCCCGAAAGCTGGTCTTTGATTACTAAATGTATGGTACCTGATGCTGTTGGCTTAACCACGATTTTTTTTCTCTTTTTACGAATCACCTGCGGAACAACTTTAATTGTTGGAGCAATGGAATCGATGAGCACTTGGAAATCCCCAAATTCGCGAGTTTCCGCCTCAAGCCAATTGTTCGACCATGTACTTTTTAGTCCGCTGTAACTGTTTCCAGATTTTCTAGCAATGATGAATTTGCTATTCAATGAATCGTTTTGAATCTGTGGTTTAAAACGAATGCGAACCGCCTGATTTATAGGTGTGAATTTACTTCCAATTTCAATGATTGGAGAAATAGCTTTGAGCTGATTATTTCTGATTAATTTGAGCCATGTTGTATCGAATAATGATTCATTTTGAAATTCTGCTTCAAAGTCCGGCAATGAAACGGTTTGCTGGACGCCAGGTAAAATCATTTGATAATTTGAGTTTCCTCTTTTCTTGAAATTATCACTTTGAATCACTTCACCTTTAACTTGAAAAGAGAAACGCGTCGAATTTTCGTTTAAATCGGTGAGTATATAGGTAATTTGATAGGTTCGATCTTCATCAAAATAGAAATATCCACGATTTCGATTTCGTTTGTAAATACCGATCATCGAATACGAAGGCATTACACATCGTTGAATTTTACGTTTGCTGCGAAGGCGTTCAGCATAATCTTGGTATGTGTTAACACTTCGGGTTTCATCGAAAGAGAACTGATCGAAACGTGCTTGAAACACTTCTTGCGAATCGACAAAAAGCTGAACTTTAAATATTCCTGTTTTATTATGAATTTTCCCAATCACATCTCCTCCCTGAAATCCAAAACCCACCCAACCTGAAACATGAGGTATTTTTTCATTGGGAGGAAGCCCCTTTTTCTTGGATTTTTTATTTATTACTAGTGGGATGTTTAAGGTATTCTGAAGATTATTAACTAGTCCGTATGATTCCATAGGAAAAACTGAAACAGCAGAAATTTCAGGGGCGGTAAAATCCTTTTCGCCAAAACCAAACAATAAGGGATTTAAAACATTTTGGAAAGTCTGATCTCGAATTTCGAAATGCAAATGAGGCCCGGTGGATGAACCTGTATTTCCTGACCAACCAATAAATTGTTGACGTGAAATTGGAAAATCGCTCGAATCCAAAAGAATATCTACTTCATATTCGCGACTTTGTTGTTGGATGAAGCTCGTATATTGGTTGAGCGTATCGTTAAATTCGGATAAATGAGCATAAACAGAAGTAAGTCCATTGGGATGATTGATATACAATACATTGCCATATCCAGAAACAGAAACTTTTATTCGACTCACATATCCTTTTTCAATGGCAAGAACCGCTTGGTTTTTACCCGCCGTTGAAATATCAATTCCTGAGTGAAAATGATTGGGCCTAATTTCGCCAAAACCGGAAGTCAACGTCAAAGGGATAGACATCGGTGAAGAA
>CAXNGM010000210.1:0-4857 GCA_964201695.1 Bacteroidia bacterium
TGAGTTAACTTTTGATTTTTATCGAGGACCAATTGCACATCGGCTCCATGAATTTCCAATCCGTTTACTGTTTGACGCAGCCAGATAACCTCCATGCCCGATTTAGGCGATTTATGGTGACTTGTTACAATGACATTCTCGAAATCAGATTCTTGCAACTTGCATTGTTCCTGTAATTGAGGGATAAAGGATTTCCAATCGGCTTTTTGGGCATGAACGAAACCGCTTGTAGAGAATAGAAATAATAAAAGAAAAGATAAACGCATATGATGAATTTGAATAGGAAGCTAAAATAACTCATTTAGAACATCAAAAAAACATAAAGGTTTTGAAGATGGGGAAGTCAATATTGATGTCACCCAAATTAGAATGAACTCAATGTGCCTCTAACCAATTCAATCCTGTTCCAATTTCCAATCAATGGGGACGGTGGTTTTGAACTGGGCTAAACATGAATTTATAACATTTATTATCCTTAAAAAATTATAATGTTGTTTATTATCAACAAATGATTTTACTTTGTGGTAAATAAACAACACTCTGCAATGAATAGTAAAAAACAAATCTTGTTTCCTAAACACCAAAAAGTACTAGAGCAAGTTGGCGAACACATTAAACTTGCAAGAAAACGCAGAAAACTAACCACTATTCAGGTGAGCGAAAGGGCTGGAATAGACCGAAGCACATTGTATCAAATAGAAAAAGGAAATGGAAGTGTATCCATGGCAGCTTATTTTAACACCCTGAAGGTGCTTGGTTTGCAAGATGATTTTTTAAAGTTGGCTGCCGATGATGCTTTTGGCCGAAAACTACAAGATCTTAGTTTGTTAAAAAGCAAATAGCAATGGCAACAGTTAAAACAGACATTTTTGTTTATGCTCATTGGATTGGGATGAGCGAACCAAAGTGCATAGGATTGTTATGTGCACAACAAGCAAAAGGAAGAAAGGCATTCAGTTTTGAATATGAACTAGATTGGATTTTATCAAAAGAACAAATGCTCTTAGACCCTGATATTGGATGGTATAAGGGCCAGCAATATCCAAATGGGAAGGAGAATTTTGGCGTTTTTTTTGACTCCATGCCCGATACCTGGGGGCGCACGTTGATGAAAAGACGTAGGTCTCAACAAGCTAGACTTGAAGGAAAATCATCTTCTCTTTATGAAATTGATTTTTTATTAGGGGTTTATGATGAAAGCAGAATGGGGGCTTTGCGATTTAAACTTGATAAGGAAGGACCATTTTTAGACAATAATCCACATTCATCAATTCCTCCAATGAGTAGCATAAGAGAACTTCAATATGCAGCTAAAATATTGGAATCGGATGAAGAAAGTGAAGCAGTAAAGAAATGGCTGGCAATATTATTAGCCCCAGGTTCATCATTGGGAGGAGCAAGACCTAAAGCAAATGTTCGTGATGAAAATGGGGAGTTGTGGATAGCTAAATTCCCTTCTCAATCGGATTCATTTGATAAAGCTGCATGGGAATATTTATCATATCGTTTAGCTTTGAAAGCAGGTATAGAAATCTCGGTTTCAAGAATTGAAAAAATTTTAGGGAATCACCACACTTTTTTTACAAAAAGATTCGATAGAAATAAAAGTGGAAGAATCCATTTCGCGAGTGCTATGACAATGACGGGCAATAACGAAGATACGCTAAAAGAAAAAACAGCGAGCTATTTAGATATAGCCGAGTTTATTCAGTATTCTGGAGCACAAAATAAGAAAGATCTGCAGCAATTATGGAGACGTATTGTGTTTAACATTGCCATTTCCAACACCGATGATCATTTAAGAAATCATGGTTTTATTTTGACAGAAAAGGGATGGATTCTATCTCCTGCTTTTGACTTAAATCCATCTATTGACAAAGATGGATTGGCTTTGAATATTGATTCAGAAAACAATGCACTGGACGTTGATTTGGCAAAAAGCGTAGGCGAATACTTTCAACTAGTACCCGACGAAATGGATAAAATCGTGAACGATATCTATACAGCAATTAGCAGTTGGAAGGACATTGCGAAAGAAATTGGGATTTCAAGAGCTGAACAAGAAATGATGGCACCTGCATTTAGATTTTAATGCGTTTGAGAAATTGCGATTCCTCATTAATGCGCCTCCAACCAATTCAATCCTGTTCCAATTTCCACTTCAATGGGAACGATAGTTTTGAAGGCGGTTCGCATGTGATGCATAATGATTGGCTTTAGGATTTCAATCTCGTCTTTATGCGCATCAAATACCAATTCATCGTGTACTTGAAGGGTCATTTTGGAACGGAGATTTTTCTCTTTTAATTCTTGGTGAATGCCAATCATCGCCATTTTAATTAAATCGGCAGCTGAACCTTGAACAGGCGAATTAATGGCTTCTCGTTCGGCAAATCCACGGATGGTGAAATTGCGTGAATTAATATCCTTAAAATAACGACGACGCCCCATCATGGTTTTCACGAATCCATTGGCACGCGCGAATTCCAATGTGCTACTCATGTAGCCTTTTATGCCCGGATATTGCGTGAAATAATTCTCTATTAATTCGGCGGCTTCTTTTCGTGGAACGCCTAATCGTTGTGATAGTCCAAAAGCTGAAATGGAATAAATAATTCCGAAATTCACCATTTTCGCCTTGCTTCGCATTTCTCGTGTTACGTCCTCCAATGCCACACCATAAACTCGCGCAGCAGTTGCTTGGTGAATGTCGATGCCTTTGGTAAATGCGTCCAACATGGCTTCTTCTTTGGCAATCTCGGCCACCAAACGTAATTCAATCTGACTGTAATCGGCAGATATCAAAACATGATCAGCATCGCGGGGAATAAAAGCTTTGCGAATTTCTCTTCCACGTTCGGTACGAATTGGAATGTTTTGAAGATTCGGACTCATGGAACTGAGTCGCCCGGTAGCTGCAATAGTTTGATTAAACGTGGTGTGAATGCGTCCTGTAACCGGATTGATCAGATTAGGAAGCGAATCAACATAGGTCGATTTAAGCTTGGTAATTTCTCGATAATCGAGCAGTTTGGCTGCAATCGGATGTTCCTTTTCGAGCTTACTGAGGATTTCTTCGCCCGTAGCAAATTGCCCCGTTTTGGTTTTTTCGGCACCGGGTAATTTCAATTTATCAAACAATATTTCCCCTAATTGTTTGGGAGAATCAATATTGAATTCTTGTCCCGCCATTTCCCAAATTGAAGCGCGCAAGAGAATTAAATCGCTTTGTAATTCTTCAGAATATTTCGCTAAAAATGCTTCATCCACTTTTACTCCTTCGTATTCCATATCTGCGAGAACAGGAATAAGTGGTAATTCAATTTTAGACAACACCTCCCCCACTTCGCGCTTCTCCACCATGGGCTGAATGATATGCTTTAATTGCAATGTGATATCCGCATCTTCGGCAGCATATTCTACCACTTGTTCCACCGGCACATCGCGCATCGTTCCTTGGTTTTTACCTCGCTTTCCAATGAGTTCGGTAATGGAAACGGGTGTGTATCCTAAATAGGTTTCGCTCAAATAATCCATGCCGTGTTTCATGTCGGGTTCCACGAGGTAGTGCGCTAACATGGTATCATAAACAGGCAAACAAACTTCCACCCCAAATTGGCGCAACACGAGTAAATCGAATTTTACGTTCTGTCCAATTTTGAGGATGCTTTTACTTTCGAGCAAAGGCTTGAAATAACTTAAAATCCGACTAACTTCATTCTTATCCGAAGGCGTTGGAACATAATATGCTTCTCCTTCTTTGACACTGAAAGATAGTCCCACTAATTCGAGACTAAAATAATCGAGTGAAGAGGTTTCGGTGTCAAAACAGAATTCAGTTTGTTGTCCAAGCAAATCTGCCAGATTCTTCAACTCATCCTCGCTTTCCACGCGGAAATATGTATGTGGAGTATTACTGATGTTCTTCCCTTTTTCTGTTGGTTCTGAATAATCTTCTTCAAGAGTATTCTCATCACCAAACATGGAAATTTGTCCGTTCGATGGTTTCGGTGCTGCCGGAATACTCTTCTTCACTTCGGGCGCAATCTGTTGATTTACGCTAAAATCTGCACCCAAAATTCGGCGTCCCATACTGCGGAATTCGAGTTCGGTAAAGAGCGCAGCCAATTTATCGCGATCGGGTTCTGAAATCAATAAATCATCGTCGCTCACTTCAATGGGAACATCCAAAATAATAGTCGCCAACATTTTTGAAATATGCGCTTGGTCGACAAATGCCTCCACATTTTCTTTCATCTTGCCCTTTAATTCATGCGAATGGGCAATCATGTTTTCCATTGAGCCATACTGCTGAATGAGCTTCTTAGCGGTCTTTTCCCCAATTCCCGGAATACCTGGAATATTATCTGAAGCATCGCCCCACATGCCCAAAATATCAATCACTTTCAATGGATCATCAATCTCCCATTTTGCACAAATTTCAGGCACACCTAAAATCTCAATGTCGTTGCCCATTCGAGCTGGTTTGTACATGTAAATATTGGACTCAACCAACTGACCGTAATCCTTATCGGGCGTAACCATATACACCACATGTCCTTCGCGCGCCTTCACTTTCGCAATGGTTCCAATGATGTCGTCGGCTTCGTATCCAGCCAATTCGAGCATCGGAATATTAAACGCACGAATGATTTCTTTGATCCAAGGCAAATTGCTCTGAATATCTTCGGGCATTGCTTCACGGTGCGCCTTGTAAAAACTGTGCTCCACTGCACGATTGGTCTCTGCGGCCGAATCAAACACCACTGCAATATGCGAGGGCTTTTCCTTTAGCATCAATTCAACAAGCGTATTCGTAAAACCCGATGCTGCACTCACATTCATGCCTTTTGAATT
>CAXNGM010000211.1:0-4821 GCA_964201695.1 Bacteroidia bacterium
AAGGTGATTTGGTATTCGCCTTCGCCCTTTTTCTTCACGCCATTTACTTTATAATCGATGGTTTTGGATGTTTCAATCCATTGATCAAAGAACCAATTGAGGTCCATTTTGGTATAATGTATGATGGAATTTCTGAAATCTTCGAAATACGGATGTGCGATTTTCCATTCGTTGAAATAGTTTTTCATGGCATTAGAGAAAAGCGTATCGCCCAAAGTGTATTGCAAATTGAAAAGCATTGTTGCCGTCTTGTAATACACATTTCCGTAACCACCGCCGTGTCCAACAGCTCCTTCAAAATCGTCGGAATGCGTGTTCAAGGTTGTTTCATCGTCACGAACCGCATCTCGTAAATACCCGTAAAGCGCACTTTTATAACGAACATTTTCGGGCTTTGTGTGATCTTCGATGTATTTGTTTGCGAATTTCCCTTTGATAGCAAGAGGTCCATCGATGTGCTCCTGCGCCCAAACGGTGAGAAACTGTGTAAATCCTTCATCGAGCGCCGCACGGTAGGTTTCGTTGCTTCCAACCATTCCAAAAAACCAATTGTGTCCAACTTCATGTGCAAGCAAACCACGATACCCGGGATCGGAACCACCATCGAGTGTGAGCATAGGATATTCCATTCCATCGCGTGCATCGGCAACCACCATTTTATTGTATACATACATGCCAAAATCACGGCTGTAGGTTTCGATAATTTTTGCTGTATACGAGGCCGCATTCTGCCAACGTGAAGCATGCGGTTCTTGGACAAGCGAAATAATCTGAACACCATTCCAACTGGTTTCGCCTATGCGGTAATTGGGATCGGCTGTCCACGCAAAATCATGCACATTTTCGGCGTGGTACTTCCATGTTTTACGTTTGCCCGGATTGTATGAAGTTATAATCGAAGGACTTTCTTCCCAAGGTTTGTTGGCGAAATTACTGATGTCTAATTTTTTGCGTAAATCGTCAGGAAGCACCTCTTCACGATTCTGAAGAAATCCGGTTGCCTCCACCACAAAATCGTCGGAGAATTCAAGTGCTACATCGTAGGTTCCAAAATCGCCGTAAAACTCTTTCCCCAAATGTTGATCGGTACACCAGCCAAATTTGCGGTCGTAAACGGCCATACGAGGATACCAATGAACCCCATCGAAATGTTTTGATCCATAAGAACCAAATTCTTTCATGCGTCGGCGAATGCTTCCACGGTAATCGAAATACGTTTTAAAATCGAGGTTTATGGAAACCGATGAATTAGGCAATAAAGGTTCGTTCAGAAATACTTTCAAGATGGTATTGTCGAGTTGTGTTTTAACCGATTTACCATCGATCATTATATTTTTAACAACCGTTCCCAGTGTATCTTTTTCATAAGGACCATAAACAATCGGATAATCGTTTGCTTCGTGCAATGCCGAACAATATGAACCTGGCTGAAACGCATTTTGATAGAGGTGGAAGAAAACGAAACGCAGTGTATCGGGAGAATTATTCGAGTAGGTTAATTGCTCGGAAGCGCTCACAATATCGGTACGTTCATTAATTTTTGCATCGATGGTATAATGGACATCTTGCTGCCAATAACCTGGATATGGCTTGCGGTTTTTCCAGTAGTTTGGATTTTCAACACTTTGATATGAATTGGGAGGATGGATGGGATCGTATGATTGGCTGAAAGAAAGTAGACTCCAAGCGTTCAAGAATAGACAAAGGATAAAAAAGCGCATAGGTGAAAATTAATTGAATAGATTGTAATATTAAGAAAGGTCTGTGTTTTTTGATGCTTTCGATTTTTTATTTTTCAGATGATAAACACCCGCATTGAATTCATAGCCCGTAAGCAAAAGCATCGCAACAAGATTGATTAAAACCATGAATGCGATTAATGCCCCTACTGAACCATATACTGTATTGTATGTTCCGAAATGGGATACAAAAAACGCGAAACCAATGAGAAGCAATAGTATCAAAAAGCTTGTTATTATAGCTCCAATGGAGAAAAAACCTGCGCGTGCTTGTTTCGATGGACCGAGGTAATACAAAAAGGCGACAGAGAAAAAAAGCAGTAAATAAAAGATCAACCATTTGCCCGTCCAAATGAGGACATAATTAATTCCGTAGTTGATGATATGATGTTTGATGAGCAATTCGAGTGTGAAATTTGTGGCAATCATTAAGGCAATTGCCAAAACAAGTAACAAGGATAAAATGATGGTAAGCGCTAAAGAAACGAGTAAAATTTTCCAGGTGGGCCGAGATTCTTTAATAAAGATACTCGCATTGAACGATTGAATAATGGAATGCACACCATTGGTTGCATAAAACAACGCAACGACTACCCCGAAAGAAAGTAATCCGCCACGTTGAATGCTGATAATATCGAGGATGGTATTTCGAATAGCCAAGAAGGTGTTTTGAGGGAGCACTTCACTTAATGCACTGAGCAAACGTTCTTGAAAATTATCGATGGGCAAATAGGCAGTAAGTGTAAAGAGGAAAATGATTGTAGGAAAAATTGCTAAGATGAAGTTAAACGATACCGCTGCTGCACGCATGGATATTCGTGAACTGCTTAAGCTAATTCTAAATTGATGAGCAACATCGAGTAGAGTGATACCTTTAAACCCAGGAAAATTTATACGCGAAAGCAGCTTTAAAAATCCATTGATAAAAGGGAGATGGAAAATCCAAGCTTGAAATTTTCCCAGCATATTAACAGGCCTTTAAGCTTAGATCTACACTGCGAACTTGATGCGTTAATGCGCCCATCGAAATAAAATTCACACCTGTTTGAGCATACGAAAGCAAATTGGATTCGTTGATTCCACCTGAAGCTTCGGTTTCGAAATTGTCGGGGATGAACGGAAGGGCTTCCGTAATTTGTTTTGGCGAAAAATTATCAAGCATAATACGATTCACGCCAGCATGCGCAACAATTGTTTTGACATCCACCAAACTGCGGGCTTCAATTTCAATGGATAACTTTAGATTTTTCTCTTTCAAATAAGCATGAACGCGATCAATGGCTTGAGGAATACCACCTGCAAAATCGATGTGATTGTCTTTGATCATGATCATGTCGTACAGCCCCATTCTGTGATTTCCACCGCCGCCTGTATGCACTGCCCATTTCTCCAAAACACGCATTCCTGGGGAAGTTTTTCGTGTATCGATCAAAACAGCAGAAGTTCCTTTTATTGATTGAACGAGCTTGTGAGTGTATGTTGCAATGCCGCTCATGCGTTGCATGGTGTTGAGAATAAGACGTTCGGCGGTTAAAATGGATGCGGGATTTCCTTCCAGATAAAATGCAATATCGCCCGGTTTCATGGAATCGCCTTCGTTCATTATTTGTTCGAAGTTCAGTGTTGAATCGACTGTTTTGACGATACGTTTGGCGATATCGAGTCCACAAAGAATCCCATGTTCCTTGACCAGAAGTTTTGCCTTTTGAGTACTATTTTGAGGTACTGTTGCTAAGGTTGTATGATCTCCTGAACCAATATCTTCGGCTAATGCAAGTAATATAAGCGAGTGAATAAGTTGCTCCTGATAAGGTGTAAAAATCATCTGTTAATTTTCAGGTTCAATACTAAATTGTTGAATGAATGCTTGATTTCCTATTTTTTTGAGAAGGAAATATATTCGAAATCGAACGTTTTGAGTGTTGGTGTATGTTCCAATTCCATATTGAGAAGCAGAAGGATTGCTTGCATGTTGTTTTAAATTGAAAGAACGTGGTGGATTTTTCTGGAAAAAGTTTTGTAAAATTTGCTCTGCTTGAGCTTTCGAATACATTTCTTCTTTTCCTATAACGGTCAAATCAATGTTATTACTGAAATAATTGGAGAGCTGTTTGGCATTTCCAGCTCGGATTGTAGCGGCTATATCATTTCCAATATCCTTCGACATTGGGGTAAAACCCAAGCTAATCGACAAAATAAGTAGAAAGAATAACCTCATGTATGCTTTTTTCTGTTCAATTACCAAGCCAATTAGCTCAATTTAATAGGGCTCTTGCAAATATACGGGGATTTTTGATTTAGGAATTCAAATAGCGTTTAACCTGTCTAACTTTGCTTCATGAAAGTAAAACTTTTGCAAATAGGAAAAACCCAACAATCGTATTTGGTTGAGGGAATTGGATATTACGAAAATAGAATCAAAAACTACCTCTCATTTTCAATCGAAACAATCCCAACCTTAAAGCAAGCAGCTTCACTTCCATCAGAACAATTAAAACAAAAAGAAGGCGAACTTATTTTGAGCAAACTGCGTCCCGACGACCGCTTGATTTTGCTTGACGAACGTGGAAAAACATTTTCGTCCATTGGATTTTCTGAATTTATTCAAGGCCAAATGAACCAAGGTCAGAAGCAACTAGTATTTGTAATTGGAGGTGCTTATGGATTTTCAGATGAGGTTTACAAAAAGGCGAGTTACAAAATTTCCATGTCGGAGATGACCTTTTCGCATCAGCTTATTCGTATTGTTTTTATGGAACAAATGTATCGAGCAATGACCATCTTAAACAATCACCCGTATCACCACGAATAGTTAAAAACGATTGTAAATACTTAAATACGAGTCGATGCCATTTTTAAGTGAATAGTATTTATACGCACAATCGATGCTGTTTTGCGGACTCAAACAGAGCACCTCATCCAATTCCGAAATTGCCTTTTCGTAGGCATCTTTATCGAATGAATTTAAGATAATTCCATTTCCGCCATCGCGTAAAATCTGTTCCACATCGCCTACTTGATTATTGCAAATAAGCGGCATTCCAAGCGACATCAATTCACCCATTTTGGTGGGAGAAGATGC